>CAZKHV010000127.1:0-4109 GCA_964552605.1 uncultured Zetaproteobacteria bacterium
GCGCTATTCATCATCGGTGAATAAATCAATTTCATCAGACTGATCCTGTCCACAATGCGGGCAAAACTTATACTCAGAGGAGACCGGTTTATCGCAGCCAAAACAGATATTGGTCATATTCACCATGCGCCCTACCCGCACAGCGATCACCGCAGTCATCATCGCCACAACGCAAATCCCAACCAGAATCAACACGCCACCCAACATCATTCCTGCCGACGTATGCGGCACAAGATCACCATAACCCACGGTACTCATGGTCACCAGACTCCACCATGCTCCTATAAACGCATTGCCGAAGGTTTCAGGCTCCAGCATATAAGCCAGATTACCCGCAAAGATGGATACTGCTGTGATCGTCGCCAGCACCGCCAGAATCATATTCACAGCATCGGACACCGAGCGTAACAAGGTACTTAATATAGGAAAATACTGAGCTAACTTCATGATGCGTAACAATCGGAACAAACGCATAATAGCCGAACCAGGGCTACCAAAGGCCAGCGGCAATACGGTTAAGAAATCAATAAAACCATAAAAACCAAACACATATTTTTTACGCTCTTTAGCCGCATAAATACGCAACACATATTCAATCAAAAAGGCATACAACACAGCCATTTGAAAGGTGACAATATCATCCCCCCATTCGGCATGGATACGCGGCACGGTGTTAAACATTGAAACAAACACGGTGGCAATAATTAAAACAAGAATAGCGTAATTAACGATTTTTCCGCCCTTCGTATGCATATCAAACAGATAACGGTTTAATATATCCCGAATATTTGACGATGATGAGGCCGATTGGTCTGCCGACGACTGTTCAGTAACAGCCTCCTGTTGCATGGCTTTCATTGACATGACTGGGGCGCTTTCACCATCGGCTGCGGCCTGCTCTTCCAAAGCCTCCCTTTGCATGCGCTGCATGGGTGTTTCAGCTTCTTCAGCCGGTTCTGTCAATTCAGCGGTATCTACCACCACGAATTCTGCTACCGCTGTTTTTTCTGCCGCCGCCTGCTCAGCCTCAGCTTCTTTCTGCATCGCTTCGAGCGCTTTTCTTGTTACTTCATCCATAATTACAGGGTTCTCGCCTTAAAAAAGGTCACCTTAAAAGAGATCAATGTCACCTTCATCCATACTCTCCTGTGAAACCGGATTACTATCCTCCAACTGCAACGTCTGGTGATAGGCTGCCATAGCGGCATGAATCTCAGCGATTCTCAAAATATATGTTTCAATAGTGATATCGGACTGATCCAATCGCTTCAGTCCATCGGTCAAAATTTCAATCATGCCAGTCATGCGTCCCAGATGACGATCCGTATGGCCCAGACTCTGGGTAGAAATATCTTCAAATTGCAACGCTCTTATGGCTGAACCCAGATGTTGACGCATCTCGGCATTAATCTGGTTCACCTTCACCCGGCTGTCTGTCACAACGGCATTGATCTGGAAAAAGTGTTTCAGGATCTCTTCCACTTTATCCTTGGCCGCAAACACCTCATCCATATCTTTTGAAGCAGCTTTATCAATCAATCGATGTGTTTTTTTGAATTGAAGCATGGTTTCTGAGACATACGTATTTTCCGCAGTCTGCGTGTCCCGCAGATGCTCGATCAATTTACGCACCTTTGTGGCATCCAACTCTTCAGCTGCACTGCAGTCACATAACTGCATGATCAAGTCTTCCTGCTCATTTTCCATCGACACCACTACCCGCAGGCGTTTCTGAACAACATCCATCGTGGTTAAAGCATTCAGATTATTTTTACTGCTCAATAATAATGTATCAATCAATCCGGTTAAAATATCACTGGCATGTTCAGCTTTTTGAAAAATATTTTGCCCTTCATTTGCCCCCGCAACATCCGTCATCATCGCAGTCATCGTTTTCATCTGTTGATCCGATGCATCATGGATTGCTTCAAATGCTTCATGCAGGGACGCAATAGCATCCTTGAGCAAGGATTCAACCTGCGCCGTCTGATTGCCGATAGCGGCTATTTCACCGGACATGCTCTCTTGCATATCGTGCAGCACAGCTGTCATCGATTGTGTTAATGGTAGTTCGTTATCGCCTGCCATAATTATAACCTCATCCTATTTCTCAACTCATCGATCCTGTTGAATTCAAATGTGCCAGTAAGGTCGGCGCAATTTTCCCCAACGCTTTCACATCTTTTGCCGCACCCAATTTATAAGCCGAACCCGGCATACCCCAAACCACACTGGTCGCCTCATCCTGAATCAGCGTGTATGCACCGGCATCAAACATCTCTTTCATGCCTTCCGCGCCATCAGCGCCCATGCCTGTGAGCATGACAGCAATCGCATTGGGCCCAACATTTTGAGCCACCGAACGAAACATCACATCCACCGAAGGCCTGTGCCTGTTCACAGGCGGCCCATCATTCAGACTACAGACGTAACGCGCGCCATCACGTTTAACCAACAAATGTTGTTCACCCGGTGCCAAGTATACATGACCGGGAATAATCTGCTCACCATGTTCGGCCAATTTTACTTTCATCTGACAGTTGTTATCCAGTCTGGTCGCATACGAAGCACTAAACGCAACCGGCAAATGCTGGCTGATGACGATAGCCGGAAAACCAGAAGGCAATGCTGCCAACACCTGCGCTGTCGCTTCTGTGCCGCCGGTTGATGCACCAAGTGCAATAATTTTTTCCGTCGTTCGAAAATGACCGCGCCTCGTTTGTTTGCTCAACACAGCATCCGCAGACTGATTGGCTAATACAGGGGATGATTTTGCTATCGAACTATGTTTACGAGCACTGACTCTCGCTCCGGCAGCCATGCGTACTTTGGCAACAATCTCATCGGCATAATCCTCCAGACCACTACCGAGCGCCGATGGTTTACTAACAAAATCAACGGCCCCCAAGCTCAGGGCATCCAATGTCACATCCGCACCCTTCTGGGTTAATGAGGATACCATCACCACCGGCATAGGATGCAAACGCATCAAATTCGCCAAAAAAGTCAAGCCATCCATACGTGGCATTTCCACATCCAGGGTCAACACATCCGGATTGAGTTGCTTGATTTTATTGCGGGCAATCAATGGATCCTGAGCCGTGCCCACCACTTCAATGCCTGTGGCTTCCTCAAAAATACGAGTCAGCATCTGGCGCACTAAGGCTGAGTCATCCACAATCAATACTTTAATAGCCATCGCTATAACCCTCTTTTGAACCGTGAATGGACACCAATTCACACAAATAAAAACTCAAAACAAATCCACCTCGCCACCAACAGGTTTACCTTCAATATCATGAAAATATTTTTTCTCACGTTCAACCAAAGTGTTATTATGCAAGCAGGCCAATTTTTTCATCAACACACGCCCAGTCTTGGGAAAATAATAAATTTTCCGTGGAGTATCGCCATTCAAATCCTGCGATGCCACGGGTAACTTTTCCTCCGCTAAATAATCAAGCACAAAACGTGCATTGCAGGCACCAATATCCGATAGGCCTTGCACAATGCGCCCGCCACCGAACACCTTCACTTCCAAGTTTTTACGCATACCACCATGCGACAGGATATCATTAATCAAATGTTCCATGGCGTAGTTACCAAAACGGGTAATATTATCCACCACACTGCCTGTCCAGGAGCTGCGATCGCCTTCGTGAATGGGTAACATAAAATGATTCATACCACCGATACCAAATACCCGATCCCGAATACAGGCGGACACACATGAGCCCAATACAGTGACCACTGCTTCGGATTTGGTTGTCACATAATATTCACCAGGCAACAGTTTAGCGGTGGCAATATTGTGTGCACTATCGAAATAGGTGTTGATATGATCAAAACCAGGTAACCGCGTAGCAACTGGAATAACCATTAGCTCTCCCGTTTCATGTAAACAGATTTTCCACACAGAGAAAAGCGTGTGCTCATATTATTCATCGCTTCGGAATGCCCGAGAAACAAATGGCCGCTCGAGATGAGCATATCAGCATAACGATTCATTAGCTTTTGTTTGGTTGGCATATCAAAATAAATAATCACATTACGACAAAAAATAATATCAATCGGGCCTTTCATCGGCCACGGTTGCAGCAGATTGAGTT
>CAZKHV010000128.1:0-4075 GCA_964552605.1 uncultured Zetaproteobacteria bacterium
CTGATGTTCATGGAGGCTAAGAGATCATTTGGCATTATCTACCTTCCTTGATGGCATTTAACAGGCCGGAAAGCTTTCCTTTGATCAGCTTTAAGGAGAGTTCATGCATGAGTTGATTTTCCGACATGCGAGCCATTTCGGTTTGAACATCAACAGCATTGCCATCCATTTTGCGTGCTTGCGATGATTGAAAAAAGTCACCGGATAAACGTGATGATGTACTGTCTGAGATATGCATGCGATTGGTAGTGCTTAATCTTGAGGTGCCGCTGATCGATTGTTGCTCGGATAAAAACTCAGCAAAACCACGTTTGTCGGCTTGGTAGTTGGGGGTATCTGCATTGGCGATATTACTGGTGATCGCACTTTGCAAATGCTCGCGCGCTTCGATGGCTGATTTAAGTCGTTGAAATCCGCTACCTAACATATCCATATCTTGAGACTCCCTGCAGCAATGTTTCGCTGCTGTGCCGCTTCGTTGGGGCCGACCAAAATGAAAAACGTCAATTTTGTGCCAGCCTTTAAAAGCTAACCAGCAAATGCCATGCCAGAATCGTAGGTATGCAACTTATTGCGCAGGGTGCGAATGCTAATACCGAGCAATTGCGCTGCTTCGGTGCGGTTGCCCTGCACATGAATCAGGGTTTTTTCGATCAGCGAGCGCTCCATGTCGCGGATCGATACGCCGGCTTGCACGGCATCGTTTTGTGCATCGCTCACACCGGGAGCTGTGCTGGCATCGAGGCAGAGGTGTTCCGGACGGATGTTATCATCGACGGCCATCAAAAAAGCGCGGTGCATGCAGTTCTCCAGCTCACGGGCATTGCCCGGCCACGGATAGGCTTGCAATTGCGCAATGGCCTGGGGGGAGAGTTTGGGTGCTGCTCTGCCATACATTTCCGAGAAACGTTGCAGAAAGTGCTGCGCCAAGGGGTGTACGTCGGAGCTGCGTTGACGCAGTGGAGGTAGTTGAATGCATACAACATTGAGCCGGTAATACAAATCCTGCCGGAAGGAGCCTTCCTTGACTGCTTTGGTGAGATCACGGTTGCTGGTTGCGATGATACGCACATCAATTTTGACCGGCTTGCTGCCGCCGAGGCGATCCACTTCTCCTTCTTGCAGGACACGCAACAGTTTGGCTTGCAGATGCACCGGCATTTCGGTGATTTCATCGAGTAGCAGTGTGCCTTGATGAGCCAGTTCAAATTTGCCGGGTCGGGCTGATGTGGCACCGGTAAACGCACCCTTTTCATGGCCGAATAATTCGGCTTCCAGCACACCTTCAGGTATGGCGGCACAATTGATGGCAATAAAATTTTCGTTTTCACGATTGGAACATGCATGCACATAACGTGATAGACGCTCTTTGCCGGTGCCGGATTCACCGACCACCAAAACCGATGCCTGGCTTGGTGCAATCAGGGCGACACGGTCAAGCAGACGGCGCGTTTCAATGTCTTTGGTTACAAAAATATCCTGTTCGTTGCGGGCTTTTACTTTTTGTTGATCGGCTTGTTTGGACAGAGCAATTTGATGGCCGCTTTTGCGAATGTATATTTCCAAGACTTCGTTAGGCACAGGCATCAAACGATAGTCAATCGCACCCAAATGCATCAAATCTGCACCACGTTCGCTCTCGCCGCTGGCCGTGAGAATTACAATATTCGCCTGTGGGTTGCTTTCAAACAAACGCCGCACCAGCGATGGCGCAGTGACATTATCCCAGATGAAAATCAGTGCATCAGCATTAAAGTCATTTTGTAGCGATTCTGCTGGCATGGATTCAATATATGTTTTGGGTAGCAACTCACCGAGCTGCACACGTAATTCTGCTTCGTCATGGGTGGGGAACCCGATCATGCTGACATTGGATAAGCTCATGGTGTTTCCTCTAATAATATACCGGCTTGTTTATCGGCCAGTGCTAATTTTGCCAGTGATGTGAATCTGCCGCCATTGCTAATGGAGGCGAGTTTTTGTAGGCGTTCGGTGCCTTGTTTGCTTTCACCGGTATGCAATTGGCAGATGCCCACATAATATTCCCATGCGGCATCGCGTTTGTCGTTGGCTACTTTCTGGTACAGCTTAAATGCCTGGCTAAATTCCTGGGCGATAAAAAAGGCTTTGGCTTGATTGTTTAAGCCAAGCACTGCATCGGCATTGTTGCTCTGGCGGTAGCTGCCCCATGCCCGTGCAGCGCTGTGCCATTCGGATAAGGCTTCGGAAATCGCCGCTTTGGTGCGCCAGAATGAAGCCCGTGATTCATCGGTCATATCGCCGGGGCGCACTGATGACAGGGTTTGTTTGGCTTGTTCTGCATGTTTTTGCTGCAACTGGATGCGGGCTGCGATGAGTAGCATTTCAGGCCGATACATGCTGAATTCATGGCGATTGAGCCAGCGCATAATATTTTTAACGGCTGATTTGTCCTGACGATCCATCCATAATTTGGCCAATTCCAGCATGGTGCGTTCGCCCCGAATGCTGAACTTATTCTCTTCGTACAATGCTTTTAAAATGTCCTCGGAGGCTTCAAACAACATCAGCATGCGCATGGCATGGGCAATACCAAGACGGAGCGACTGAGATTGATGTTTTTCTGGGCGTAATTGGGGGAATTGTCGCCAAATACTGACCGCTTTGATCCATTGTTGCTGATCCATTGTTTGTTGAATGCTTTTGCCCATCCATGTGCGGCCTTCCGAAGCTGCGGCTTGAGCGATTTTTTTATCCAGGGAGATGGCCGCGTGGGCATAGGCCTGCAGGGCGGGGGCGTTGGCACTGTCGCTTTTTAGGCCATTATCGCTCTGTTGCAAACGCACCCACAGGCGTGCCAGATCAAGCATGGCTTCATCCTCAATGATGGAGAGTTGATTGTTGGCGGCTATTTTTTTTAACGCAATCATGACCGGAATGAGCTTATCTCGATCGGATTGTTGCCTGAACTCAAGCATCATTTTACGCATGAAGGCCTGGCGGCCAATCAGTGTTTCGGCTTGTTTGTCGGCGATAATGCCGTATTCCTTGATGGCATCGTCGATGGTTTTGCTTGTGGTGGCTTGAATATCGGCATGAATCAAACGCACGGGGGCGGCGTGGTCGGTGTGAATATATTGGCCGATAAATGTTTCGGTGAGTTTGAGTGTGGTGTTCTGGCGACCGTATTGATGCATCAGCTGAATGTAAGCGGCGAACAGTTTTGGGTCGCTAGTGATGATCGAGGGCCACTTTTTGTACACCATATCAAGGCTTTTGAAAGCGATTTTTTGGCGTTTTTCGCCAATATCAATAATAGCCATCCAGGCCATGCCGATGGCCTGTTCATGGCTTCTGCTTTCAACCTGTAATCCATATTGCAACAAGTCGCTGCGGGCATACGAAAAATTGCCCAGTTGGAGATGAATGCGGGTCATCAATAACCAAGCGCGACGCAGATTGGCAGTTTGTTGATCTTGGGTGATGATATCGCGAGCTGCCGAAATAGCTTTTTTCAGGTTTCCAGCGTTCCAATGCATCCAAGCCAGTTGCCATCGGAATTCCGCCGATTGGGCGTTTTCCGGAAACTCTTGAAGGGCGACGTTGATGGCCTGAATAGCGTTGCTGACATTTTCATAGCGCTGATGGGTTGCGATCATGATTTGTGCGTTGGCGATCAGGCTCAATAAAGCCAGGCGCTCGGATGGAGAAAGGTTGGTTTTTTTTAATGCTCGTTGGGATGTTTTGATGCTTTGTGCGGGATTGCCGCTGTTCAAGTAGGTCTGAGCGGCTTGGCTGGCATCACCAGCCTGACTGATGTCGGCATAAGACAGGCTGGATAGCAGCAGGGTGAAAGTGAAAAAAATACGCAACATGGTTGAGTAATTGCAAGATTCATGCCGGAAGTCGACGGGCTATTTTAAAGGCAGTAGCTGTTGTTAAGTTGTAGGTTGCAGGCCTTTCTTTTTTATTTTTTCAACCAGTGTGGTGCGATTCATCGCCAAAAAATTGGCGGCACGGTTTTTATTCCAGTCGAAACGCTGCAGGGCGGACAAAATCAAATGGCTTTCAAATTCATCAACAGTGGCTTTTAAGT
>CAZKHV010000129.1:0-4067 GCA_964552605.1 uncultured Zetaproteobacteria bacterium
ATATTCAATTTACTGGCTACCATTTCTTTATCAAACGGCTTCATAATGTATTCATCCGCTCCCGCAGCCAATGCCTTCAGCATCGATGGCATACCTGTTTCGGTGGTTACCATCACCACTTTTGGTGAACTGGCATGCTGATCCATGCCTCGCATGGTGACCAAAAAATCATAACCATTCATGACCGGCATATTCCAATCCAACATCACCACATCCACATCCGGATGCTCAGCCATTTGCTCCAGCGCCTGCTGCCCATCGGCTGCATCAACGCTCTCAAAACCCAGCTGGTTCATAATCCTACCGAGCGCCACACGCACCACTTTTGCATCATCCACAATCAAAGCTTTCATAATCCTCTCCTAAGACACTCAACCTCTACTTTTTCAACAACCCAGCCGATCAATGCAGCACTCGCCCTTCAGCCATATCCTCGAGTTGCGGAATAGTCATGGCGACAAAACGCTCTACATTCACCAACACCACCACGCGATCCTCCTGCTTGAGTACACCCTCACTCACATCTTGCCATACACGATCCAGGGTTTTCGGGGTTTTTTCATAACAATCGGGATCAAGTTCAATCACTTCACCCACTTCATCCATCACCAGACCAAAATCTTCACCCGAAAGCGTTTCCACAATAGCCACCCGATACACATCGTTCTCCCGATCCGGCAAGCCAACCACTTTACGCACATCGAGTTGAGTAATCACCCGCCCTCGCAGATTGATCAAGCCCATTACCGCATCGGCTGAGAGCGGCATCTCCGTGCACACTTGCGGTGTCACCACTTCACGCACCTGCCGCACCTGTAAACCCAGCCATTGATCACCCACCCGGCAGGTCAGCAACTCCGTACTTTTCTGTGTCTTTTGCACTGCCATCAAACCCGTTCCACTCATGGCCATTCTCCTCAAGTCCGATCAATGGATAGAGCCGACGCATCAGTCGTGCTTGTGTTGCGTGTCGCCCCCGTATTCATCATTGATTTCAGTGTTTCAGTCATCGTTTGACGATCAAATTTCACCAGCACCGCATCAAACATCTGGCGACGCTCAACATCCTCTTCATCCGGTGGTGTTGCCGTTAAAGCCACCACAGGAATACCCTTCAAATGCTCTTGCTCAGCAATCCAGCGCGCCAACTCATAACCATCCATATTCGGCATTTCAAGGTCAGTAACAATCATATCCGGCGTTTTATCATGCAGAATCTTGCATGCCACAATGCCATCTTCAGCCACCCACACATCGCAACCGATAGCCTGCAATGAAGGTACCACCAAATTGCGAAAAAAGGCTGCATCTTCGACAAATAAAATCGTCTGACGCACATCTTGATCCACCCTTTTAGCAGGTTGATCCATACAGTCCGGTATCGCCCGTTTGATCACATCAAACACATCCACCACTTCCGTGGCCTGCTCCAGAATGACAGACGTACCTAGGAAAAACTCTTTTTGAACCGGTTTTTTAATTTCCAGCGGCACTTCTAGAATATCAACAATTTCATCGACATGCAGACACATCCGATGCTGGCCATCGGATAAAATCAAACCATAAACTTCATCACTCAAATCGCATTGCTGACCAATCAAGTCACCCCAGCGCAACACCGGAATCACTTCCTCATTGCGATATTGCAACACTTCCGAGCCACCGGACGTTTCAATTTTATCGGCTGGAAAACGCTCCAAACGTTCAACCAGTGCCATCGGAATCGCAAAGCGACTACTGCCGTGTTTAAACACCAGCACATGTTGCATTTCATTCGCCTGTATCAAGCTCTCTTCATTATTCATCTGAGCGGCCTGATCGGCCTCTTCGGATAGATCCATCATCTGCGCCAAGCCATTGCAATCGAGGATAGGAATAACACTGCCATCTCCGAGAATACTGCAACCGCCATAATGCCCCAGCTCTTGAAAATGAGCGCCAAGCGGTTTGACTACAATTTCTTCCGCCCCGAAAATCTCATCGATTAAAATACCAAAGGTACGATCGCCCATATCCATCACCACAATCGAACCATCATGCGGCACATTCTCAGCCAGCTTCAATGTTTCAGCCAATTCAAGCACCGGCAACAAACGCCCCCGTAAACGAAAGAACGGGTGTCCACCAATGACACGCCAATCCTCAGAACTCGCCCGCGCACTAAGCAGTTCACGCACACTGATCTGCGGAATCGCAAAACGACGATCACAGCAACGCACAATCATGGCCGATATAATAGCCAGCGTTAGTGGGATGCGGATGCGTAATTGGGTACCTTTGCCCATCTCGGAGCTGATATCAACACTGCCACCAACCTTTTCAATCGATGTTTTCACCACATCCATGCCCACACCACGGCCGGATAAATTACTGACCTTTTCCACCGTTGAAAGACCAGCATTAAAAATCAACTGCAACGCCGCCTGATCGTTCATCGATGCTGCCACCGCCTCATCAATCACACCCATACTCAAGGCTTTGGCCTTTACTTTCTCCGCATCAATACCGCCACCATCATCGGACACCACAATAACAATAAAGCCAGACTCCTGCGCCGCACTCAAGCGCAATGTACCGACTTCCGTTTTGCCGCTCGCCCGCCGTGCAGCTGGCATTTCCACACCATGATCACAGCTGTTACGGATAATATGCGTCAACGGATCTTTTAGAGCGGTCAGAATAGTACGATCAAGCTCGGTTTCTTCACCTTCCATCACCACATCAATGCGCTTATTCAATGATTTACTCATATCTCGCACCACACGCGGCACACTGCCCCAAATGGTTTTGATCGGTTGCATGCGCGTACGCAGCAATTGCGATTGCAAGCGTTCAGTCACCTGATCGACTTCACGGCCAACGCGCATAAACTCCATCGAACCGGAATCCTGCACCATCTGCAGCAAACGGTTGCGTGTAAGCACCAACTCGCCCACCTGATTCATCAACGAATCGAGTAATTCCACATCGACACGGATAGAACCCGCGCTTTTGGCTTTTGCTGCGACGGGTTTCGGCGCAACAGCTGGCTTCTTAGGGGCTGGCAAGTTCGGAGTTGCGACAGGTTTTCTCTCCGGTTCCAACGTCGATTCAACCGCCACCGCCTCTTCTTCGACCGCTTCGGCGATAGCAGCAGCAGCTTTGGCCTTAGCTTCGATGGCTGCACCCTCAGCTGTCTGTTTCGTCGCACCACCTTGCGACACCACCTTTTTAGCCAAGCCCAATATTTTCAAAGCATCAGCAGGTGCTACCGCCTCCAAATCCCGCAAGGGCGCAAAACCTGCTGCAATCACCTGCTCCGGGGTAAACCAGCCTTGTGCCGTCATCGCTTCACGCACGGCCACATCAAAATCACCCGCCCAGTCATCTACCGTAATATCACCAGCAACAGGCGACTTGGCCCCCGATGCCGATGTTTCTGCCGCAGCAGCCTCAGGCACAGAGGCCTCTACTGCCGCAGGTTTAGCCTCAATAGTTAGCGCAATTCCCGCCCCTGCCATGCTATCCACCAAACGCTCAGCAGCCTGCAAACGTGAAATCACCGCACTATGATCGAGCACCGGCTCTGCTCCAGAATCTTCGAGACCGTGCAGATAATCATTAATACCATCCGCACAATCGAGCAAGAGAGAGACAAGATCATCATTCACAGCAAATTTAAGCGAGCGAATCTTACCCAGCAGGTTTTCACCCGCATGTGCCAGCTTTTCCAAACCACTCAAACCAAGAAAGCCACAACTCCCTTTCACCGTATGAATCACACGAAAAATGGCATTGATCAGCTCTTCATCGTGCGGGTTTGCTTCCAGCGCCATCAACTGTTCTTCGATGGATGCCATATTTTCATTGCTCTCGGTTAAAAACTCCGCCAATAATTCCGGGTCCATCATTCACTCCTATAGCTATAAAACACATCCATCAGCATCATTAAAACAACATACTGCCAACAGTCTCAATCAATGCATCCGGCTCAAACGGCTTCACCAGCCAGGCTGAAATACCCGACTCATGGCCGACCGATTTCTGTTCTTCACCCGATTCGGTGGTCAGCATCACAATCGGTGTAT
>CAZKHV010000130.1:0-4056 GCA_964552605.1 uncultured Zetaproteobacteria bacterium
AAGGTTAAACCCCGGTGGCGCAAGTCATCGGGGCTTAGCCTTTTTCGCGTTTGTGTTTTTCAAGATTTATAGTATCACCAATCCAGTAGTTATTGTTCGAGGGTATCATGGCCAAGCAAGCATCATTGAAACGTATCCGTAAGAATTTCGGCAGCATCAAGTCTCCTATCGACATGCCTAACATGTTGCAGTTGCAGACTGAATCGTATCACGAGTTTATGGGTTATGGCGAAGAGGTGAATGAATCTCGCCTGTCGACCGTATTCCAATCCGTGTTCCCGGTGCGTGATTATGGAGGCAATGCTGAGTTGTCTTTCGAAGGCTTGGAATATAGCCCTCCACGTTACGATCTGGATGAATGTCGCCGTCGTGATATGACGTTTGCATTGCCTGTCAAAGTAAAATTGCGCCTGAAGATTTTTGAATCCGATGGTGATAAACGTGCCAAACGTAAAGTGCGTGAAGTGCGTGACCAATCTGTTTATATGGGTGAAATCCCATACATGACTGAGCATGGCTCATTTATTATCAACGGTACGGAACGTGCGATTGTATCTCAAATGCATCGCTCTCCGGGCGTGTTCTTTGACCATGATAAGGGCAAAACCCATGCATCGGGTAAGTTTCTGTTTAAAGCCCGTATTATTCCTTACCGAGGCTCTTGGTTAGATTTCGAATTTGATGCCAAGGATCATGTTAATTTCCGTATCGATTTACGTCGCAAAATGCCATCTGGTATCTTGCTGAAAGCAGTGGGACTTTCCACTCAAGATATTCTCGATCGTTTTTATCAGCGTCGTACTTACCGTTTCTTCAAGAAAGGTATCCAGATTAAATTTGAAGCGGATAAGTTCTTAAACACACGTGCTGTGACAACCATTAAAATCGGTAATAAACGCATTGTGGCCGAAGGTAAAAAGTTTACCAAAATGGCGATCAAGCGTTTGACTGAAGCGGAAGTCGAATGGCTCGATGTGCCACTGGAATCTGTGATTGGTGAAGTCGCTGCTGAACCGATTCTTATCGATGGTGGTGAAATCCTCATTGATCACAATCACGAGTTTACGGAAGAATCTATCTCTGCCTTGCAGGGTGCGGGCATTAAGAAATTTGAATGCCTGTTGATTGATCCATCGGTACGTGGTCCTTGGCTGGCCGATACCCTGCGTCTGGATATGGTGCAATCGCGTGAAGAAGCGCGTGTTGAAATTTATCGTATGATGCGCCCTGGTGAGCCACCAACAGTTGAAACTGCCAGAGCATTATTTGAATCCTTGTTTTATGATGCATCGCGTTATGATTTATCCCGTGTCGGACGTATGAAGTTGAATTCCCGTCTGGAAATTAACAATGATGATGTGCCATTGAATCAGGGTACATTGCGTGTCGAAGATATTTTGATGACCATGGATACCTTACTTAATCTACGCGATGGTATTGGCGAAGTCGATGATATCGATCACTTGGGTAACCGTCGTTTGCGTTCGGTTGGTGAGTTGTTGGAAAATCAGATTCGTGTCGGCCTGGTGCGCATGGAACGCGCTATTCGTGAGCGTCTGACTTCCGGTGATTTAACTGAAATGATGCCGTCTGATGTGGTTAATGCGAAACCGTTGATTGCTTCTGTGAAGGAGTTCTTTGGATCGTCTCAGTTGTCGCAGTTTATGGATCAGACTAACCCGTTGTCGGAAGTCACTCATAAACGTCGTATCTCTGCTTTGGGCCCCGGCGGTTTATCACGTGAACGTGCTGGCTTTGAAGTACGTGATGTGCATCCAACCCATTATGGTCGCCTATGCCCGATTGAAACCCCTGAAGGTCCGAATATCGGTTTGATTAACTCGCTGGCAACCTATGCAAAAGTTAATGATTTTGGTTTCCTCGAATCCCCATATCGTAAAGTCATTGATGGTAAAGCAACGGATGAGGTTGAATATCTCTCCGCTATCGATGAGAGCGGTGTGGTCATTGCACAGGCCAATGCCGTGCTTGATGATGATGGCAACTTTATGGCTGAGAATGTCCAGTGTCGTCAAACCGGTGAATTTATCATGTCCGTTCCTACTGACATAGATTATATGGACGTATCACCATCGCAGGTGGTATCGGTGTGTGCTGGATTGATTCCTTTCCTGGAGCATGATGATGCGAACCGCGCTTTGATGGGTTCAAACATGCAACGTCAGGCTGTGCCGTTATTGCGTTCTGAGAAACCATTGGTGGGTACCGGCATGGAAGCGCCATTGGCACGCGATTCCGGTGTATCTCAGGTGGCACGCCGTGGTGGTGTGGTTGAGCGTCTGGACGGCAGCCGTATCGTGATCAAGGTGCACGATGATGAGCAGGTTGAAGGTGAGCCCGGCGTGGATATTTATCGCTTGTTCAAATATCGCCGCTCCAATCAGAATACATGCTTTAACCAGCGTCCGTTGGTGAAAAGCGGCGAAGTCGTGGCTAAGGGTGATATTATTGCTGATGGCCCGTCCACTGATTTGGGTGAATTGGCTTTGGGTCGCAATGCGCTGGTCGCATTGATGCCATGGCGTGGTTATAACTTTGAAGATGCGATTGTGATCTCTGAACGCATCATCAAGGATGATGTTTATACTTCGATTCATATCGAAGAATTTGAAGCCGTTGCGCGTGATACCAAGTTGGGCGAAGAAGAAATCACCCGTGATATCCCGAATGTCGGTGAAGAAGCGCTGCGTCATCTCGATGAATGCGGTGTGGCTTATATCGGTGCGGAAGTAAAATCAGGTGATATTCTGGTAGGTAAGATCACACCGAAAGGTGAAACCCAGTTATCTCCGGAAGAAAAACTACTGCGTGCGATCTTTGGTGAGAAAGCATCCGATGTACGTGATACCTCCATGCGAATCAAACCGGGCAATGAAGGTGTAGTTGTTGATGTGCAGGTGTTCACGCGTCGCGGTGATGAAAAAGATGATCGTGCCAAAGTGATTGAAGAGTCTGCTATTGAGCAGCTTTATGCTGATAAAGAAGAAGAGCGCCGTATTCTTGAAGCCAATGCAGTCAGTCGTTTGCATGCCCTGCTGGAAGGCCAAGTTGCAGCTCAGTTCAAGGGATTGAGTAAGGGCGACAGCATCAAGGCAAGCGATATTGAAGCCTTGAGTTTGCGTGATCTTTCGGGCGTGTCTGTTGAAGATGATGCGACCAATGAACGCATTGCTGAAATCCATGAATCAATGGATAAGGAACGCGCTAAACTTGAATCGCGTTTCGAAGAAAAAGTGGCCAAGGTGCGCGAAGGTTCTGAGTTAAAACCGGGCGTAATTAAGGTAGTAAAAGTCTTTGTTGCGGTGAAACGTAAATTACAGCCGGGCGATAAAATGGCTGGCCGTCATGGTAACAAGGGTGTTATTTCTGTTATCGTGCCAGAAGAAGATATGCCATTTACCGAAGACGGTACACCGGTTGATATTTGTCTGAATCCTCTGGGTGTACCATCACGTATGAATATCGGACAGATTTTCGAGATTCATATGGGCTGGGCTGCCAGTGGACTGGGTAAAAAGATTGAAGGCATGCTCAAAGCCAATGCCAAGCATGAAAAGATGAAGTCCTTTTTGCTTGAAGCCTATGAAGAGGATAAATCGGCCTGCAAAGATATCGCAGCGATGGATGAAGAATCTCTGACTGAATTGGCAACCAATCTGCAGGGTGGTATTCCCATTGCGACTCCAGTGTTTGATGGCGCCAAAGAAGCACACATCACACGTATGTTGAAATTGGCTGATTTACCTGAATCCGGTCAGACCACCTTATATGATGGACGTACGGGCGAAGCCTTTGATCGTGCGATCACCATTGGTCACATGTATATCATCAAACTGCATCATTTGGTGGATGAGAAGATTCATGCGCGTTCAACCGGTCCTTATTCGCTGGTCACCCAGCAACCTCTAGGTGGTAAGGCGCAGTTCGGTGGGCAGCGTTTTGGTGAAATGGAAGTGTGGGCGCTGGAAGCGTATGGCGCAGCTTACACCTTGCAGGAAATGCTGACTGTGAAGTCGGATGATGTGCAGGGTCGTA
>CAZKHV010000131.1:0-4021 GCA_964552605.1 uncultured Zetaproteobacteria bacterium
CGGCGATATGCCCCGATGCTTCCAGCTCGCGCCAGGGTAAATCGTAGCGTTTGGGGCCGATGAGGGAGAATACATCTTTCTCTAAACCATCTTCACGAATCAGGGTGGCGGTTAATCCCAATCTGCGTCGTGCTTGAATATCAGACACTGCCCGGAATACCGGAGCGGGTAAGACATGCACCTCATCAAAAATAATCAGCCCCCAATCATGTTCGGTGACCAATTCCATATTGGGCATCTCACCGTCTTTTCGGTTGCGGTAGGTAAGCATCTGATAGGTGGCAATGGTGACGGGTAGAATCTCTTTGCGGCTGCTGGTGAACTCACCCAAGTCGTCCGCTTCAATATTGGTTTTATCGAGTAATTCCGCATGCCATTGATGGGCTGCGGCAGTGTTCGGTGTGACAATCAGGGTGGCCATGCCGATGCGCGCCATGGTGGCCATGCCCACGATGGTTTTACCCGCGCCGCAAGCCAGCACAATCACCCCATGCGAGCCTGAAGCCACAAACGATTCCACTGCCTTGTGTTGATAATCACGCAGCTTGAGAGGTTGGTGATCGGATAAAGTCCGGCTGCGCAGGCTCAGTTCAAATTGTCCTGCATCTTTGAATCCAGCCTGATCATCAACTGGAAAGCCCAGTTTGATCAGCGCATGTTTAAGCAGGCCACGTTGCGCCGGATCAATCAGAAAAACATTTTTGCCAACCTGTTGGCGAATGTTATCAACCAGTGACTTTTCTTTGGCAACCTGCGCTGCAATAAACGGGTCGGAAATCGTCAGGCTTAAGGTCTGTTCATTATCTTTGGTGAGAATCAGCTGGCCATAGCGGGCAAAGGTGCGACGCATTTCTTCCAATACATTGTCAGGAATGGCGTATTTACTGTAATCATGCAGCGCTGCTTCGGCCTCTTCCAGCGTATGTCCGGCAGCCGCAGCATTCCACAGACTCAATGGATTTAAGCGATAGCTGTGGATATGTTCCGGCGATTTTTCCAGTTCGGCAAAGGGAGAAATCGCATCACGGGCTGCATTGAATTGCGGATTATGTGTTTCCAGCAGCAGCGAATGATCGCCCTGCACAATTAACGGACGTTCGGGATGGTAACTCACGATTGATTTGACTCAAGGTGATCGAGGCCTAATTCAGTTGTTTCAACATCACCGAGTTCACGCAAACGCAGTACATGCTTGGCTTCCAGGCGCACCATGCTTTTTAACAAACTGTAGCCTTGTTTGTTTTTCTTGGTGGCTTGAATTCTTATGGAGCCATAGAAATCATCCTCAATACGAGCGATGATCTGTTTAGGCTTGCTGCTGCGTGTTTTCTGATAGGCGATCTCCAGCCATTGACCTTCTCTATCCAGGTTACTTTGCATCCATGCGTTGATTGATGCGGTTCCGCTGATCCATTGCACGGGTTGAATCAGCGTATCGAGCAAGATTCCAGCTTCGCTGCATGCAGTCATAAAACTGTGTGCATCGGCTGATGCATCAAGCAATATAATTTCCGGTTTGTCTTTGAATGGCTGGCTGAATTCAAAGCCGGTTTTGTGCAGCCTGTGTATGGCCGATGCATCGTTAAGCAAGACCACCATCGCTGTGCTGGCAACCTGTGCGATGGCTTGTTGCGATTGTTGTTTATCAAACATGTAGGCAATGGCTTGGGGTAATGGCGATTGCAGGGATTCGAGTAAGGCTCTTGTTTTCTTTAATGCTGCTTTATCAGTTCCCATGCGTTGAATGGCTTTGTCATCAAGTTGCAGGGTAATCACCTGCTCAATGGCGCGGATAGAACAACATATTGCCAGCTTTTCCAATATTTTATGATTGCAATCAGGGGGTAACTGGATTTCTCCGGCAGCAGATATGAAACCACTGACCTTGGCCTTATTGTGTGCCCCATGCCAGCCGGGCGCAGGGAAGGTGATGGGTTTGTCTTGTAATACTGCGCGAAATTCAGGCAGCAAATAAACAGTGCGCTGGCTGATGTTGAGATGATGCAGGGCATCGTGGTGGTGCTGTGTGAATAGCGCCATCCAATCAGCGCCGATGATGCGACCACTGGACTGGGTGCGCAGCCATTCGATGACTTCATCAAGTTTTAGCCAGCAATGGGTGGGCAGTTTGAGCAATAGTTTTAGCGCCTGTTTGTCATCCTCTGGCTCCCATGCATCCCAGCTGCGAATATTTCTGAAAATATTAGCGCGCATGATAACGCGCCATGCTTTCCAGTTAATGCCAAGTGGAATGATGTTTGCGCCTTCTTGTTCGATGAGTTCTGCCTTGAGCAGGCTGAATATCATGAATTCGATATAAACGAGATCATTTTTACCCAATAATGCTGCGATCTTTTTTACATCATTTTTGCGCAATTTACGCTGTTGGGTGATACCCAACGGTAAAAAGTGCAATGTTATCCATAAGCGCCATAGATCCTGATCCATGGCCCAGGCCGAAAGATATTCAGCATCGCATGGCTCTGCCTGCCACTGTTTTTGTAAGTGTGCAGCAATACGTTGACGCTGTTTATGCCAATGGGATTGTAATGCCTTTTCCGCTTCGTAGCACAGGGTGATTTCGGCCATGATATTATCACCGCTGCAGGTCATGATGCCGATAAGGCCAAGGCGATAGAGCTTGATGAGTTGAGCCGGGATATGTTGTTCCAATGCCTTGCGCAGGCTGAATACTTGTTTGTCGTTGTAATAGTAGTGTTGGGTGACTTCAATGGCTGGTAAATCAGGATAGCGCGCTTGTAAGGCATCGAAGTCATCAAGATTGGTTTGTTGCAATAAAAGCAATAAAGACCAATCGGATTCATCGAGTTGGTCGCCGGGCTTGTTCAACCGTGCCCGTTGTCCATGCACGATTAACCATGCCACCATTTCGTTGCGGCTGGCTTTGGGCTTGAGCATGTCGATCCGGGCTTGAGCTGGAACCAGTTGATGTAGCATTGCAGCCGACGTATCGCAGGCCAGTGTGATCCAATGATTGTGTGCGCCATCATATGATTCGACCAGACATTCAGCTGGCAGGCAGTAATGACCATTGTGCTCAAACAGAACACCGCGCTGCAATAAGATTGCCGCAGCTTCACGTTCTTGTGTATTGAGTTTCGTTGCTGGGATAAAACCATCAGACTCGATGATTGTATCAACCAGCTTCACCCCATCATCAGGCTGGTAGTTTTGATTGACCACACGCAAGGTGAACTTTTTAGCTGCGCTGACGCCTTCCGTGGCACTGGCTGCATTGAGTACCTTATGGTTAATCAGCGCCTTATGATAGCTGCCCGCATATCTGTTTTTGATGGTCTGCTCTGAAATAGCTGCATCACATTGGTGTTCCAATAGCGCTTCAAATGCAGCCAGTTGTGCATCTGTGCATTGCGCACGCCAGTCATTCAGACATTTTAACATGAACACCTCCCCTGATTGCTTTTACTGACATTCAATAGATGCAAACGATCCAAACTATGCTGTTTAAACGCATTCTCATCATCCAAGTCGGCAAACATTACCCAGTCCCCGACATTGACCAGGCGCAACAGCATTATCATTTCTTCCGATTCGCCAATCGCAAAGCATTTGCATTATCGGGGCTAACGATACTTTCCTCGGTTTGGACTTCAATCTCTTTTCTGGCTGTTCCTGCCACATGGGCACCTTGCCGGGCGACGGTTTTATTGTCACCGTTAAACCGGCCAGAAGCATACTTCAGGTGAAAAATATAAGGAACAAATATCATAGCGCAGGTTGTTGCTTCTATGATTAGGGTAAATAATCTGTGGATTGCAGTGCTTGCCAGCTTAGATATGATTTTAGTCAGCAACAATATAAGGGGGATTTCAGAGAGTCCCTGAGCTTAAGCTGGAGAATTGACTGTAACGGGAGGACGAAATAATTAAGCATTCCTCGTGGCTGTGCAATGCTTTTGTTCGGCCTTGTGTTTTCCGTTCCAGTATTCCACATATGACAGATATGCTGTCTTGCTTGTCAAAAAGACTATGTGCTGGTG
>CAZKHV010000132.1:0-3991 GCA_964552605.1 uncultured Zetaproteobacteria bacterium
GATCTTTCCGATGGCAAAGCACTGGCCTTTTGTTATCAGCATGGTGCGGTATTAAGTAAAAGTCATGATGAACAGCTGATGACTATCGTGGTGCGCTTGAATCCGATGGATGCAGCTAAATTCACTTTATCTGAGGGAATCCATCGCTTGCATTGATGCTGTTGGTTTATCTCTTTCGGTTTGTCTGTTTGATTGTCTGATTGTCGGCATAAATGTATGACATCAGCGTGACACAGACGTGACACCTGCGTTGATAGTCAGCCTCTGCTAGGGTGTCCAGCCTTCAAATAATTACGACGATATTGGGACAGGAGAATAATGTGCCACAGGAAACAGCCGCAGCAAAAGAGCAAGTACTACCGCTTGATCATCGGGATTTGTATTTGAATCGTGATTTGAGCATGCTCGAATTTAATCGTCGTGTGTTTGAAATGGCCTGTGATGAATCGGTTCCGTTGCTGGAACGATTGCGTTTTCTGTGCATCAGCAGTAGCAATATGGATGAGTTTTTTGAAGTGCGTGTGGCGGTACAAAAGCATCGTTTAGCATTGGGCTCGTTGCATACCGCTGCCGATGGACTGACTGCGGGTGAAATTCTGATTCAGGTGCGTGAACGTGTAGATGTGTTGGTGGCGGATCAGTATCGCTTGTTGAATGAAAAACTATTACCGGCCTTGAAGGATGAAGGCATCCGCCTTTTACGCCGAGCCGATTGGACGGATGCGCAGGCAGAATGGATTCGCAAATTTTTCAAACGTGATTTGTTGCCGGTATTAACGCCAATCGGGCTGGATATGTCACATCCGTTTCCACGTGTATTGAACAAGATTCTTAATTTTATTGTGGCGTTGGAAGGCAAGGATGCGTTTGGCCGCGAAGCGGAATATGCCATTGTGCAGGCACCACGTTCGTTGTCGCGGGTGATTCAGTTGCCGTCTGAAATCACCGGTTCAGAACATTGTTTTGTTTTTTTATCTTCGATTATCCATGCCCATGTGGGTGATTTTTTTCCCGGTATGACGGCAAAGTCCTGCAATCAGTTTCGTGTTTCGCGCAACAGTGAATTGATTGTCGATGAAGAAGAAGTGGTGGATTTGAAAAAAGCTATTGCCGGTGAATTGCTGGAGCGCCGTTTTGGTGTGCCCGTGCGTTTGGAAGTCTCGAACAAATGTCCGGAGAAGATGTACAAATTTTTATTGCAGCAGTTTAAGTTGCAGGAGTCGGATCTGTATCAGGTTGATGGACCGGTGAATCTGTATCGTATGGCTGCGGTGTACGATGGTGTGGATCGACCTGATTTGAAGTTCCCACCCTTTGAGCCGGGCATTCCAGCGCGTTTGAAAGTCGAAGAGCATAATATGTTCACTATTATTCAGGAAGGTGATGTGTTGTTGCATCACCCTTATCAAAGCTTCGCACCGGTGGTGGAATTGATCAAACAGGCGGCAGCCGATCCTGATGTGCTGGTAATTAAACAAACGATGTACCGGGTTGTGCCGGACTCTCCAATTGTCGATGCCCTGATTCGTGCGGCGCGAGCGAACAAAGAAGTGGTGGCGGTGATTGAGTTGATGGCGCGCTTCAATGAAGAAGAAAATATCGATATGGCTAGCCGTTTAAGTGCGGCTGGCGTACAGGTGGTGTATGGCGTGGTGGGCTTTAAAACCCATGGCAAAATGGTTCTTATTGTGCGCCGAGAGGGTAAAAAACTGCGTCGTTATGTGCATCTGGGTACGGGCAATTACCATACCGAGACGAGTCGTTTTTATACTGATTTTGGTTTGATCAGTTGTGATCCGGATTTGGGTGAAGATGTGCATAAGCTGTTTCAGCAGATGACCGGTTTAGGCAGGGCAATGCGTTTAAAAACCATGTTGTCCGGGCCGTTTACGCTGCATAAAGGTTTGATTGAGCGCATTGACCGTGAAGCTGAAGCTGCTCGCAATGGCAATGATGCGAAGATACGCGCCAAAATGAATGGTTTGGAAGAGCCGGGTATTATCCAAGCATTGTATCGTGCTTCGCAAGCGGGTGTGAAGATTGATTTGGTCGTGCGCGGTATTTGTTGTTTGCGTCCCGGCGTTGAAGGGGTGTCGGATAATATTCGGGTGCGTTCTGTGTTGGGTCGTTTTTTGGAGCATTCACGCTTGTTTTATTTCCATCATGAGGGCGAGCCGGAAGTCTTTTGTGCCAGTGCGGACTGGATGGGTCGCAATTTATTGAGACGGGTGGAAACATGTTTCCCGATTCGTGATGATGCCTTGCGTCGTGAAGTGGTGGCGCAAGGTCTGTCACCTTATTTGTCGGATAATGCCGGCACATGGCTGTTGCAATCGGATGGCAGCTATCGGCGTTTAAAAGCGCGTGGGCCGGAAAAAAGTGCGCAGATCACATTGATGCAGAAGTTGGGGATTTTGCTGGCGGATTAAGGTTTAAGTATCCAGATTAAGGTCAATGTGCAGTTTGCGTTGAAAAGCCTGTTCGGTGTAATCGGCAGTTTGCAGAATCGCCCAGCGCTCCAGCATGAGATCACCGTCACCTTCAAGGTGTAGTGAAATATGATTTGAACTGATTTCGACTTGTACATCATGTACGCGGTTGCGGCGCTCTTTGTTGAGCGCAATGCCCAAGCGTAACAAAGCGCTTAATTGCCATATCTTTTGCTGATCCTCGTTGCTCATATCGGAAAAACTGTGGTTATCCAACGTTGGCCCTGCTTTGCGTTGATAGCGTACAACTTGAGCAAGAATACTTTTTTCAAGTTTGCTTAATCCGAGCAGCGGAGAAACTGAAATGAGATAGGCGCTGTGCCTGTGATAACCACCGACACGAATATACAAGCCGATTTCATGTACCAGCGAAGCGATTTCGAGCAATAGTCTGTCGCGGTGTGGCATCTGATGCAGTTCGATACTTTGATCGAATAGTTCAAGGGATAAACGCGCTACCTCTTTGCCGAACTTGTGTGAGACATGGTATTTCTTTTTCAGGCTGCGCGCCCAAGCCAATAAGTTACGGCGCTGGGATGCAAAGGTTTGTTGTTCGCTATCGACCATATCGAGAATAATGCCATCAAGCAGGCTGGCTTCGGGCATGACCATCTGTTGGGCCCCGGCCAGTTCCATAATCGCATGAAAAACCATGGCCGCAGGCAGAATCACATCGGCACGATCCGGCCGTAAACCGAGATCGCGAATGCGTTCTTCAAAGCTTAGTTTGCTCAGGGCTGCGATGAGTTGCTTCAATTCACCACTGTTGATGGTTGTGGCGGATTCGGTTGCTAAAAGCTTGTGTGCCAGCTCACCGATGGCTGCAGCATTACCACCGGTTGACACACATAAGCTGGCTTTTCGTCTACCCAGCTGCTCTTTTAACTTTTTACGTGTGCCAGCCAGATAATCGCCAAGCAGGGTATTAAAATCACCATCTTTCCCCAACATTTCGAGCAGGCGCACCGTGCCGATTTTAAAGCTTTGCGCGGAAATGATTTCGCCATCATCACAGAGAGTGACTTCAACGCTGCCGCCACCCATATCAATCAACAGGGTAAATTGATGCGCCAGATCAACCCGACGAGCAATGGAATAATGCACCAGACGGGCTTCTTCTTCGCCGCTGATGATTTCCAGCGTGATACCGGTTTCATCGAGGATACGTTGGCGCAGTTCAGCTCCATTTTGAGAGTCGCGCATGGCACTGGTGGCCGTGGCGCGAAATTGGCGTACATGGTGTTGATCCAAGATGCGCCGGAACTGCCGAAAGGCTTCAACGGCATCATCCATGGTCGCTGTGCTCAGGATACCGCTTGTAAATGCATCATGACCGAGCCGTACCGGCTCCCGGTAACGGTGGATCAATTGCGGTGACCCCTTGGCATCACGGGCGGCAATACCCAGACGCATGGCATTGGAGCCAACATCAATGGCTGCGACCAGCGCACCATCGGTATTGGTGTTTAGCGGGGTAAGATGGGTGATTTCCATAAGGCTGA
>CAZKHV010000133.1:0-3964 GCA_964552605.1 uncultured Zetaproteobacteria bacterium
CAGATGGTGGGGGTGACAAGAGGGATTGTCTGCTCATGATTGGATGTCTGCATGTGGTAGTGCTGGAAAGTTTGATGAATCTGGTGTCTCAATAGTTTTTCAGCTTCGGCCGGCGGTAGTAGTGTTTTTTTGTGGCAGGGGTTGTGTTGGTGAATGATACAGAATGGGGCTTGTTGAGATTCCCAATCGCTGCTGGAATGCGTCGATGACTGAACAAGAAAATTGGCCGCAAAAGGGATGGCAGCAAATCGAACCTCCAGATGAGGGCGCGGTTGTTTGTTTTGACCTGCAAGCAAGCATGTTGTTGTCTGACGGGAGACGTGTGGAGGCTGTTGAGCAGGGCTTTTTACTGTGTTTTCAGGGTGAATTGCGAGCCTGGCGCAATCAATGTCCGCATGCGGGTTCGCCTTTGGATTGGGTGCCCGGGCAATTTTTTAGTGAGGATGGTCAGACGCTCGTGTGTCATACGCATCATGCGGTGTTTGAGCCGTTGTCCGGTGCGTGTCTGGCGGGTCCCTGCCCGAGGGGTCTTTATCCGTTAGCTGTGCAGATTTCAGATGGACTAGTGGCGGTGCCGCTTCGGATTGAAATATAAGCTGTTTTGTTCATGGTTGAGGTGTACGAAGGACGCTTTTCGGTATGGTTTTTATGGGCTTTGTGATGGCTTTTTGTTGTTGTGCGAAGTGCCGCAAAGCTTGACCGTTATGGGTGTCGGTGGTAGCAAGCGGGCGCTGCTTGATCGGGCGGTTTTCAGCTTCAGGGGAGGGGTTTCATGGGCGCGGAGTATCTCGCCAATCATTATGCACCAATATTTATCTTTATCCTCATTGCGCTTGGGATGGGGGCGGCACCTCTTGTTCTGACCTTTATAATCGCAGAGCAGAAGCCCAATGCAGAAAAGCTATCGGCTTATGAGTGTGGCTTTGAAGCGTTTGAAGATGCACGTTTGCAAATCGATGTGCGTTTTTATCTCTTGGCTATCCTGTTTGTGATTTTTGATCTGGAGTCCGCATTTTTGTTTCCCTGGGCGATTGTGCTCGATCAGATCGGCTTGTTCGGCTTTGTTGAAATGGTGCTGTTTCTTGTCGTTTTGTTGGTCGGTTATATTTATGCCTGGAAGAAGGGAGCCTTGCAATGGGAATAGAAGGCATACTTGAAAAAGGCTTTATTACCACGACGGCGGATAAGCTGATCAATGGTGCGAGGGCTGGATCTTTGTGGCCGATGACCTTTGGTTTGGCCTGCTGTGCAGTGGAAATGATGCATGCTGGTGCGTCGCGCTATGATCTGGATCGCTTTGGTATCGTGTTTCGTCCAAGTCCGCGTCAGGCTGATGTGATGGTGGTGGCCGGTACGCTGTGTAATAAAATGGCTCCAGCTTTGCGTAAAGTCTACGATCAGATGTCCGAGCCGCGTTGGGTGATTTCTATGGGGTCATGTGCTAACGGTGGCGGTTATTATCATTATTCGTATTCAGTAACACGCGGTTGCGATCGCATTGTGCCGGTTGATATTTATGTACCTGGTTGTCCTCCGACGGCTGAGGCGCTGCTTTACGGCTTTATTCAATTGCAGGAAAAAATTAAACGCACCAATACGATTGCCCGGTAGGTAACGATGACAGAGAAGTTGCAGGACGACATTGGTGTGAATGCTGCGGTGGAAGGCTCTGCCGTAGTGGCCGCTTTACGAGCGCGTTTTGGTGATGCGATACTGGATTCAAGTGAAGGGCTGGATTGCTCTGTGGTGGTCCTGGCACGTGAATCGATCGCGGATGTGTGCCATTATTTAAAAAACGAACATGCCTTTGAGCAGATGATGGATCTATGTGGTGTCGACATGCTGGAAATGCCCGGCTGGACTGCCGATACACCGCGTTTTGAAGTGGTGTATCATTTGCTGTCGGTGTCCAGAAATGATCGTTTGCGTTTGAAGTTGGGTGTGGATGAGCGGCAGTTGGTGGATTCGGTAACCGAAGTGTGGTCAACGGCGAATTGGTTTGAACGCGAAGCGTTTGATATGTATGGCATTATCTTTAATCACCATCCTGATTTGCGTCGATTGCTGACTGATTATGGTTTTGAAGGCCATCCGTTGCGCAAAGATTTCCCTGTCACCGGGCGTGTTGAAATGTTCTTTGATGAAGCGCAGTGGCGCTGTGTGTATAAGCCGAACGAGGTGAAAGAGCGTGTGTTGGTGGATCGCACATGGCCGGGAGTTGACCGTGGCTGAGATTAAGAATTATACGCTGAACTTTGGCCCGCAGCATCCTGCTGCACATGGTGTGTTGCGTCTGGTGCTGGAGCTGGATGGCGAAGTGGTGGAAAAGGCCGATCCACATATTGGTCTGTTGCATCGCGGCACTGAAAAATTATTTGAATACAAAACTTATCTACAAAACGTGCCGTATTTTGATCGTTTCGATTATGTTTCGATGATGGCCAATGAACATGCTTATGCATTGGGTGTTGAAAAGATGCTGGGCATCGAAGCGCCGGAACGGGCACAGTATATTCGTGTGATGTATGCCGAATTAACGCGTATTCTTAATCACTGCATGTGGTTGGGCGCCGTGGCACTGGATATTGGTGCGATGACGGTGTTTTTGTATTGCTTCCGCGAACGTGAAGATATTTTCGATTATTACGAAGAAGTCAGCGGTGCACGTATGCACGCGGCTTATTTCCGGCCGGGTGGTGTGTCGAAAGATTTGCCGGATGGCTTGTTGGAGAAGATTAAAGGTTTTACCGAACGCTTCCCGACTTATGTGGATGAATACGAAACCCTGTTAACGGAAAATCGTATTTGGAAGCAACGCAATGTGGATATTGCCATCGTGGATGAAAAAGCCGCGTTGGATTGGGGTTTTACAGGGCCGATGATTCGTGGTTCCGGTATCGCCTGGGATCTGCGCAAGACCCAGCCTTATGATGTCTATGACAAGATGGATTTTGATATTCCGGTCGGTGCGACCGGTGATTGTTATGATCGTTATCTGGTGCGGGTTGAAGAAATGCGTGAATCCAATCGCATTATTCGCCAATGCATTGATTGGTTGGAAAAGAATTCGGGGCCGGTGAAGATTGACGATTACAAGCTGACCAATCCGAGTCGTTCTGAAATGAAGACCGACATGGAAGCTTTGATTCATCACTTTAAATACTTTCAGGAAGGCTTTCATGTGCCGAAAGGTGAAGTGTATCAGGCAGTGGAGCATCCCAAGGGTGAGTTTGCGGTGTATATCGTTTCCGATGGTTCCAATAAACCGTATCGCATGAAAGTACGTGCGCCGGGGTTTGCGCATATCGAAGCGCTGGATTACATGATTCGTGGTCACATGATTGCCGATGTGGTGGCGATTCTGGGTACGCAGGATATTGTATTTGGGGAGGTTGACCGATGAGTGCGGATGCGAATTCTTCTCGCGAAGAGCGTTTCAGCGATGCGCGTTTGGCCGAGATCGCCGATGTGGTGAAAATGTATCCCGGTGCGCAGTCAGCCTTGATGCCAGTGCTGTATATGGCGCAGGAAGATTTTGGTTACCTTTCAATGGAAACACAGAAAATGGTTGCTAAGGTGTTGGGTTTGCGTTTGATGCAAGTGCGTGAAGTGGTGACGTTTTATACCATGTTTCGTGAGCAGCCGACCGGAAAATATCTGCTGGAAGTGTGTACCAATGCTGGCTGCATGCTCAATGGTGCGAATGAACTGGTGGCACATATGTGCGAAACACTGGGCATTAAACAGGGTCAAACAACGCCGGATGGGTTGTTTACGATTACCGAAGTCGAGTGTGCAGGGGCCTGTGCGGGCGCGCCTGTTGTGCAGGTGAATAATACCTACCATGAAAAAGTTACGGCTGCCGATATGGATGCCTTGATTACTAAAGTGCGTGATGGAGCAATGCAGTGACCATTTCCTCTGATCCGAAACAAGTCAAGCAGATCTGCTTCGACAACATCAA
>CAZKHV010000134.1:0-3929 GCA_964552605.1 uncultured Zetaproteobacteria bacterium
TAAGCTTAGGCCGAGGCGCATTGCGCGCCACCCGCTGCAAACGCACGGCAATAATACTACCATCATCAAGCGCAACAGGATCTCTCAAGCCCCCTTCCAGACGACCATGCAAACGTCGAATCACACCGCCATCGACCGGCTTCTGCCAAAGACCCAGGCTATCGGCACGATGGGATAAAAAAGTCACATCATTATTACCATGCCAGGCAATCGAATCCAAGGCCAGTGGATCACCATCACTGACAACATTGATCGGATCTCCATTCTCAATCAAACGCCGGGTAATTACCGACTGGCGCTTTTGGCTGGTCACCACCAAGAAGTATTTACCATCCGGTGAAACCTTGGCATACATTTCGCTCTGCCTATCTTCCAAAGTCACCAGCACAGCATCGTCAGTTTCGACTCCTCCCCGGCTTTGCTGCCCTGCGACACCCTCCAGCCAGTTGAGTAGGTTTTCTGCCTGAGCTATCGGTGCAAACACCGTAACCATGATGATAAAAGCTATGATTCGATTCAATATTTACTCCTGTTTGATTGCATATTATCCCCTCTGCCATGGCAGTTTTCCAAGCTTAGCGTCACCATGATCATGGGCAAGGGGGAACAAATACTCCTTTTAGAGTTGTTAAAGCGATATTAAATTCATTGCTCACTGCAACAAATCAGCCCGAACACTACAGCGCTAACTGCCAGAGATTCCAATGCGATGTCGTTTTCGCTTGCGGCTTTTTCAAGCTGCGGTTTGAATGAAATACGATACGATGATCATCCAACCATGCAGGACTGCCATCCACGGCAGCCTTGGCATTGGTCAAACGCTTGATTTGATATTTCTTCAAATCCATCATATAAATCGACGTTTTGGTCACCGCACCAGCATAGTCACGATTGGAAACAAACAGCAACTTACGACCATCCGGACTAAACTGCGGCTCAAAATCACCAAACTTGGAATCGGTCAATTGCAGTAATTCTTCACCATCAATCGTTTGCATCCACAAATCGTAATTACCCTTCGTTTCACGCACAAAAACAATATTACGGCCATCGGGTGAAAGCGTCGCGTCAAACGCATTTGGAATCATATTCAATTGCGCTGTGTTACGATTGAATACATACAATACCGGCGCAGAAAAATCGTTTTTCTTACCCGACTCCGTCGGCCTATAACCCATTTTATGACGGAAACTATCCGAATCATAGGCGCGCCATAATTGACCAATCAATTCACTATTGGTTTGGGTGGTAAATTCGCTCAACATCATATTACGACGCAATTTCTGCAAACTACTATCATAACACCAAACCTTACCATCCGCTGATGCATTCAAATGATTAGGAGGAATATTGCCGCCAAAACTGCCATTATGCCCAATTGCAACATGACTTTCACCACTACCCATCCACATCCAGGCAGCCAGTGGCCCGGATCGATTGCTGACATAACCAACCGAACCATCCTGCACGGCTACACCAAAACGAATAGCTTCACGTACGATCATTGGTTTTATGCTGCGCGAAGCAGAGTCCGGTGAATGTTTCGATACCCGCTCAACACGAAACGCATCACCTTTTACCGTATTAAACACCATAAAATCACCAGCGACCGATGGATAAACACTGTCCACATCTTTTTTAACCAACAATGGAGAAACCGGATACAAAGCTTGTGCTGTTTGTTTACTACCATAACTCGAGGCCAGAGCAGACTGTGCTGATAGCACCATGGCCAGCAAAGCCAAGCCTAATAATTTTACATGCATATATATATCTCCTTCTTCGATTTTTCGATTTCGTTCAATGTCGTTCAATGTCGTTCAATTTGTGTCGCGACATCATACACAACGATTATCACATGTTTGTGACATGCATCACATCAAATTTCCACTCGTCACAGCGGTTACTCCACCAATGTCCCCACCAATGATGTTATTCAGCATGCGCATGGTTAGTATCGCGCCATGTCTAAACACTCCAGTCAATTCATCCATACTCACGAACAACTGCTAGCTGCCAGCAGCGCCATGGCCGCATGCTCGGTGCTCTGTGTCGATACCGAATTTCATCGTGAATCCACCTATTATGCCGAATTTGCCCTGTTGCAAGTCTATGGCAACGGTCAATGCTGGATCATTGATCCTATCGCCATCACTGATCTGTCGCCATTATGGCATATCATGTGCAGCCCCGACATTTTAAAAGTCTTTCATGCCGGCCGACAGGACATTGAAATATTCGTTAAAGAATCCGGCCATCTACCCACTCCCCTATTTGATACTCAGGTTGCTGCTGCCCTGCTCGGTTATGGCCAACAAGTTGGTTTTGGCAATCTGGTACAGCGTATCACCAAAAAAAACTTGGCTAAAGGTGAATCGTTCACCGACTGGAAAGCCCGCCCACTGACCAGCAAACAAATGGAATATGCGGCTGATGATGTGATCTGGCTGATGCCCGTGTACCAACACTTGCAACAACGCCTCGAAGCCACAAACCGCACCGTCTGGCTGCAAGAGGAACAACATGTCCTGACCAATCCAGCCACCTATACCTACGATGAGGCAAACGTTTTCTGGCGCGTGAAAGGCGTGAACAGGTTGAAGGGGCGTAATCTAGCCACCTTGCGTGCACTCGCTGCATGGCGTGAACACAATGCATGCAAGAGAGATATTCCCCGCCGCCGCCTGATTTCCGATGAAGCGCTGCTGGAAATCGCTCGTCGCGACACATTGAATGTTGATACCATGACCCGCATGCGTGGCATCAATGCCGGTTTCATCAAGCGCTTTGGTGAAGAGATCATGCACGTATGGCAACAGGGTATGGACTGTGATGAAAACGACTGGCCCCAACACAAAGCACGTCGCCACAATCACGCAGGTACCGACCTACGATTGGAATTACTCGATACATTAGTACGCTTAAAAGCCGAAGACGGCGAAATCGCATCGTCCATTTTATCCAGCAAATCAGATCTCGCCGAACTGGCCTCATGGGGTTATCGCTGCAAAGGAGAAGCACCAGAATTAGCCTGCCTGCATGGCTGGCGTTATGAGCTGGTCGGGCATGATTTATTAAAACTATTGCGTGGAGAAATCTGCTTACACTTGAATCCGAAAACAGGTTTACCCGTCATCACAGCCTTTAATCCGGACAGCACATCATGAAAGTATGTTTTTCCATTGATGCCTTATCACCTTCCGGCGCGAAAGCATGGCGCTTGCTTGAAAATCAAAGCTGGCGTGAATGCGTTTATGCCGAAGCATTGCAACAAAAGGATGCCCGCATCGGTGATAAAAAAACGGCGGAAAAATGGCTTAACCTCAAGTTAAAAAAAGACAAACAGCTGATATTAAGCCCGCAAAAAAAGGCCGGACGCTTTGATTTCCTCATGCGTGGCATTTATGCCCATGCCGTTCTGCATCGTTTATCAACTCCGGCATTGCCCGATAAAACACAGATGCTGGCATGTTATGCAGAGCTGGAAGTCGGCACACCCTGGCTGGTTTACCTCAATATTGCTGGCCAGTTTAAAGCACTCGATACCAGCCAAACGTCCATCCTAGCTAATCTGGATATTGCAGTACGCGGTGAAATTGCCTCCAGCGGCGATTATATTGGTGCCAAAGCAGCCGCAAACGAACAGATGATGCACGAAAACTTCCGTCAGTTTTTAGCCGGTTGGCTGGAACATCTAAAATCATCCAATATGAATATATTCATCCCTGACCTGGAAAAGCTAAACGAAGATAAGGATACCATTGCAGCCATCCAACACTGGCAACACGAACAAAGCTGAAAGTATCACCCTAAACAATACGCCCGGTCACAGCAGCTATTACATCGTATTCATCAACGCCATACGCTCATCAGACCATGTCAGCGATTCGGCATAAAGTGAAGCCATTTGTTCATCATCGATACCAACA
>CAZKHV010000135.1:0-3919 GCA_964552605.1 uncultured Zetaproteobacteria bacterium
TCGCGAAAAAAACAACGGTTGCGAAAAAGCCCAAGGCTACGAAGAAAGCTGCGGTGACTGAACAGCCCACAGATTCTACGCAAGCTCCGGCAGTAGATAAATCAGTAGTCGATAAATCAGCAGCCAGTCAGCCAGCAGGAACGAAAACAACTGTAGCGCCGGAAGCAGTGGTGGCGAACGCAGCCGGAGCTGGATCAGCGAAGGAGGGGGGAGATAAGCCTGAAACGAAGCCGCGTCGTCGAGCCCGTCCGCGTAAGGCTGATGCGCAGCAAGACAATGCATCGAAGTCGGATGCCGGTTCGAATGCAAGAGACGATGGGCATCATGGGAGCCAGCAGGAGCAGCCGCGTCGTGGTCGCTGGAAGAAAGGTGATCGCAACAATAACCAGAACAATAACCAGAATAATAAGCGTCCGCGTCGTGATGAACCGGAAGAAAAGATTTCGACGGAAATGGAAGGTGTGTCACTGCATTTAAGAGAGGTTTCATCCAAAACTCCGGTGGAATTGCTGGCTTTGGCGGATAGCTATGGCCTTGAGAGCATTGCAGGCTTGCGCAAGCAGGAGCAGGTATCGGCCATTTTGCGTGCCCATGGTCTGCGTAGTGGTACGATTTATAGCGAAGGTGTGTTGGAAATTTTGCCGGATGGGTTTGGTTTTTTGCGTTCGGCTGAAGATAATTATTTATCCGGCCAGGATGATGTGTATGTGTCGTCACACCAGATTCGGCGTTACTTCTTGCGTAAAGGTGATACCGTTTCTGGAGAGATCCGGCCGCCGCGTCGGGGTGAAAAATATTTTGCACTGAAGAGTGTGGAGACCAGCAATGGTGAATCGCCGGAAGTGTCTCGTACCAAGGTTCTGTTTGATAACTTGACCCCGTTGTATCCGGAAGAGCGGCTGCACATGGAAGTCGAAAATCCGACCAAAAAGGATTTGACCGGCCGTATTATTGATATCGTTGCGCCGATTGGTAAAGGCCAGCGCGCACTGTTGGTTGCGCCACCGCGTACGGGTAAAACGGTGATGATGCAGTCCATCGCACACTCGATTGAAGCCAATCACCCCAATGCGGTGTTGATGGTGTTGTTGATTGATGAACGGCCGGAAGAAGTGACCGACATGAAGCGCTCGGTGAGAGGGGAGGTGATTTCATCGACCTTTGATGAGCCAGCTCAACGCCATGTGCAAGTCTCGGAAATGGTCATCGAGAAAGCCAAACGTTTGGTTGAACACGGTAAAGATGTGGTGATTTTACTCGATTCGATTACCCGCTTGGCGCGTGCTTATAATACGGTGGTGCCATCCTCCGGAAAAATTCTAACTGGTGGTGTGGATGCGAATGCCTTGCATCGCCCCAAGCGTTTCTTTGGCGCGGCACGTAATATTGAGGATGGTGGTTCGTTGACCATTATTGCCACTGCTCTGGTTGAAACCGGCTCGAAGATGGATGAAGTGATTTTCGAAGAGTTCAAGGGCACAGGCAATATGGAGATCAAGCTGGATCGTAAGTTGACCGATAAGCGTGTGTTCCCGTCCATTGATATCGCGCCGTCCGGCACACGCAAAGAAGAATTGCTCACACCGCATGATGAATTACAAAAAGTGTGGATTCTGCGCAAAATTCTGTCGCCGATGAATGCTGTGGGTGCGATGGAGTTTTTGATCGATAGATTGAGTCCAACCAAGGATAATGCCGAATTCTTTGATCGTATGAACCAGTAATTTGCGGTGAAAAATGCTGAATAACGTATAAAACACTACTTATTCTAATGCGATTTCCGTGATGCCACAGTGCCACATACTTGTCTGAATCTGTAAGGATGCGTTAGTCTGCGGCGCATGAGCCGTAAAGTAATCCCTATCCAAGTTGATGTGCAACGTAATCCGCAATCCAGCGAAGTAGCTAAAGTACAAGGTGAACCGATGATTGGTAAACCTTCATGGCTGAAAGTGCGTGCACCGATGTCCAAGGAATACAATAACATTGTGCGTATGATGCGCGAATTGAATTTGAATACGGTGTGTGAAGAAGCATCATGCCCGAATATTGGTGGTTGCTGGAAACAGGGCTCGGCCACGTTCATGATCTTAGGTCGTGTTTGCACGCGTACCTGTGCGTTTTGCGATGTCGAAACCGGTCGTCCAGATGCGGTTGATGCCAATGAGCCGGTGAATCTGGCTACTGCGGTTGCACAAATTGGTTTGAAACATGTGGTGATCACTTCGGTGGATCGGGATGATTTAAAGGATGGTGGCGCAGGCCATTATGCGGCAGTGATTCGTGAGCTTAAAGCGCGTCAACCGGAGGTGACGATTGAAATACTCACCCCCGATTTTCAACGCAAAGCGGATAGTTGTTTGAATACCATTATGGATTCGCGCCCCGATATTTTTAATCATAATCTCGAAACCGTGCCGCGCTTGTATCGCTCGGTGCGTCCCGGCGCACGCTATTTTACCAGTTTGCGTTTGTTGCAACGCGCCAAAGAGATTGATCCCTCTGTGGTCACCAAATCAGGCATTATGCTGGGTTTAGGGGAGCAGCGTGATGAAGTTCTGCAAGTGCTCGACGATATGCGCGAAGCCGGTATTGATATTCTAACCATTGGCCAATATCTGCGCCCCAGCGAAAAACATCATCCGGTGATGAAATATTGGACACCGGACGAGTTCGACGATTTTAAATACATCGCTGAGAAAAAAGGTTTTGGCATGGTCGCTTCCGGACCATTGGTACGATCATCATTTCATGCCGATGAAGTATTCAAGGCTCTGAAGTTAAAAAACAGCTGATATCTGGCTGGATGCAATAAATCAGCCTCTCCCCGAGAGCGGTTCGTTGCTGTCGAACTTAAGCCCAATGACTGGAACGGTTTTTTATTTCATCGACCATGGATTTGCCGTTTAGAACGTGCTAATTAACTTTTTCGGTGCACAGTGGAATTTAATCTACTGCTTTTAAAAACAACAGAGGGCGAGACTATGTCTCGCCCTCTGTTGTTATGATGCGCTGGAATGTTGGAGTGGATTAACGCGGTAAAATATTGTCGCCTTTACCTGCATCATCTGGAGCATCTTTACTATTGATCAATACCGTAATCGCACCGCGCAATGCAGCACTCATGGTGTGATCTACAATCGCGTTGGCTGTGGTTTTTCCTTTTGGAGAAACAATATCCATGGCGGAGGCGGAGGCAACTGGAAGTCCGTACGTTTGCATGTCATACAATACATTTTTCGGACTACCATTTGGATAAACACGATCCCAAATGCCTGCAATAGGATGGGCGGCAATGGGCATATTGATGTTGGCGTTGACATAATAAATACGTACGCGCTCACCTGGCTTGGAATACAACATGGTGCCGGATGCTTTTGGATCATGCACAGGGTCATAATTGAACGGTTTGCCGTTGATCAGTGCGTTGGTCCAGCCCTTGTTTTCCAGTAAATCAGCCACGGATGATCCTGCCGGGAAGAGTTGTGACTGAATCAACACATATTCACGATCAGGTTTCGGGAATTGTTTGGTGTATTTTTTAGGATCAACAATGATCACGCCATACATGCCACGGGCAATGTGTTCAACCATAGCACTGGCTCCGCAGTGATACATATAGATGCCTGCACGCCGAGCCTGGAATTTAAAGTGTTTGCTGTTGCCGGGTTTAACGGCTGCAAATTCTTCCAATACATGTACTTCCGCGGCATGGAAGTCCATGGAGTGGGAGTTTTTGTTGCTCTTTGGATTGATCAGTGTGAAATCAACCGTATCACCTTCGGTCACACGTACAACTTTACCTGGGATGGCACCATCAAAGGTCCAGGCCGGATACTTATCGCCATTATTATTGATAACAACTTCGGTTTCCATGGCTGTCATAGTTACAGCCACTGTTTTAGCAAGTGCTGCTGGG
>CAZKHV010000136.1:0-3906 GCA_964552605.1 uncultured Zetaproteobacteria bacterium
GCTGATATGTTTCACATAAATATCCACATTGGCCGATGCAGGCGTTGCTCCAGCTTGAGCCGACATGGTGACCTTTTTCAAGCTGCTCTCTTGCGAGGTCTTGGCTTTTCTACCGGCGCGTTTCAAGGCAGACTTCTGCTGGCTAAGTCTATGATCCATGCGCCGGATTTGAGCTTCGAGCTCAGCCATGCGAATGCCGGACTCATGTAATTTCTCGGTGAGTTGGGTGTTTTCAAGTTTCAAGTGCCCTTGGCTTTTTACGGCAAGCTCGGCATCGACAAGCTGCTGCACGGTTTTCATGCGGATATCGGTAATGTCATTTTTAGCCAATTGCAGTTGATCGCGGGTATCTCTCAGGCTGCTTTCAAGGTTGGATAAATTATTTTGCCGGTAATTCACAATGCCGGATGTCAGCGACAAGATCAGGGCGGTGATTGCAATCACCATCGGAAAAGCAAGTTCTTTTTGTTTATTGAGTCCGCTGTCTGACATGGATGCCTCTCTTTGCTTTCTAACTTAACGTGTTGTGAACGAATGCACTGTGATCAAAACATCCGCTGCAGATAAAAAAATAGCCCGGTCATGACCGGGCTAAATAGAAGTTTGTGTGTTATTGACTAATCAGATGGATTTCTGAACGACGGTTCTTCTGCCGTCCTGCATCCGTACTATTATCGGCAACATAGTCGTTGGCACCGAATCCTACCCCACGCACAATATCAGCTGATAAACCAGCGCCAATCAGTACATCCGAAACATTATCAGCCCGAGCCTGACTCAAAGCCAAATTGGTTTTATAAGGATGACGTGAGGTATGGCGGCTATTGGCATAGCCACCAATTGGTTCATCATCGGTGTAGCCGCGCACTTCGATGGTTTGCAAACGATCTTTGGAAAGGAATTTTGCTGCCAGTCGTTTCAACGCTGCACGCGAATCGCTAGTCAGCTCCATAAAACCGGAGCGAAAGGATACCGTTACCCATAAACGATCCTTCGGAATGGCATTCTGCTTGGCAGCCTGCTCAGCTTGAAGGCGAGCCAATTCAGCCGTTTTCAGCGCTTTTTTATCAGCGATATCCTGTTTGATTTGTTTTAACTGATCACGCAAAGCAGAAACTTCGCTGCCCAGTTGTTCGTTTTCAGAAGCAATTTGATTTTTGGTTGATGCAACAGCTACTTCCTGTTCAGCCGGGCCAAAAATCGCATCCACAGTGCTGCAGGATGAGGCCATCAACATTAAAGTAAGTAATATTAACCGTAACTTGAGCATGCAAAATCCCCTTCTAACCCTTCCATTTATACGAAGCGTAGAGTATAAAGTCTAGCCTTTCAAGCAAATTATTCAATGAATGTGGGGATTTGCCCCGGTTTGTTGATAAAATATATTAACTATACGATAGTTCAGCTTTAATATGCCGCGCTATTTTAAGGTGATGGAGACATTTATGAAAGCTTTATTGATCATTCTTGCGTTATTCGGCGGAGCAGCTCTGGCTCAAGCCGAGACACGCTATATTGTCGACCAAGCGAAGCTGCCTTTACGATCAGGCCAAGGCACCAGCTTTTCAATCGTGCGTATGCTGCCCAGTGGGGCTGCAGTGCGGGTGCTGGAGCAATCCAAAGCAGGTTATACACGCGTACGCACATCAGGTGGTAAAGAAGGCTGGATATTAAGTCGCTACCTGATGAAATCCCCCGCAGCCCGGGATCGTTTGGCATGGGCGGAAAAAGAATTAAGCAAATTGAGCCGCTTGAAGCAAGAAAAAAAGTCGCTTGAGCAGGTACGCAAGCAATTAAGCAGTGATAATGATAAACTTCAACAGGATCTGGCGCGCATTCGTAAAACTGCGGCCAATGCTGTTGTTATTGCAGACGAGAATAAGGTATTGCAGGCCAAGGCCAATAAGGCTGAGCAGTCGTATGATGAGCTGCGGCAAGAAACAAGAGATATTCGCAGTGGCGCTCAGCAGCGCTGGTTTATGCTCGGTGGTGGAGCCATTTTGCTGGGCATTCTGTTGGGACTCATTTTACCGCGTTTGAAATTTCGCCGCAAAGACCGCTGGGGCAGATATTGAGTTTCACCAGGCGGTGGTTTAGGCAGGGCAATCGCATTAGAAAAACAATTTTATGCGCTTGCCCTGAGGGCTTAGGAGGCCGTGCTAGATAGAACCCAAGGCTTGCGGCGTGCGCCGCATGCCAATGTCGGATCTTGGGTTGAATATCGCTTTGAGTTAGCATTCAGCTCATGGCTATAGTAAATCGTCGTGCTCGACATGAATATCATATTTTGGAAAGCTTTGAAGTGGGCATGGTTTTGCTTGGCCCCGAGGTAAAGTCGATTCGTCTCGGTCAAGCCAACCTGGCTGAAGCGCATTGCATTATCAGGCAGGAGCGGATGCTATTGATCGGCTGCCATATCAACCCGTACAAGCCAGCTGCATTGAACAATCCCAACGACCCTGCACGTTCACGCCAACTGTTGTTGAAACACAAAGAAATTGAACGCTTGATGGGTAAATTAAACGAGAAAGGGCTCACGCTTGTGCCGTTAAAAATGTATTTTAACGAACGCAATTTTATAAAGTTGGAAGTTGGCCTGGCACGTGGTAAAAAAACACATGACAAGCGGCATGATTTAAAGGAAAAAGACATCAAACGCAGCCTGCAACGTCAATATAAAATGTAGTGTGCTGACTCTTCATGTTGAACAAATAAGACCCTCACCATGTTGAATGTATTGATTGGCATGGCCATTATTATTGTCGCAGGCATCGGCTGGCGCATGGTGCTCGGTCAGACATCGGCTGAACATGTGCGCTCGCATTTAACCCAAGCCGTTTATCATATTTTTTTACCGGCTCTGGTGTTGCATGTGCTTTGGCAATTTCCGGTTGGATTGAACACCGTACGTATTCCATTGGTTGCATCGCTTAGCGTATTGTTATCCTTATTGGCGGCTTTTTTACTCTATGGTAACGGTAAATTGGTGGCGGCATTTATGCCGGGCAATAGCAACAAGGCGGTCGGTGCGCTGTTGCTGGCCTCAGCCTTTGGTAATTTTTCTTATTTGGGGCTACCAGTCTTAACACAAACCTTTGGCGCCTGGGCACAAGTCGTCGCCATTCATTTTGATCTGCTGGCCAGCACCCCGATTCTATTCACGCTCGGCATTATTTTATCACGTCATTATGGCAAGGGCGGCGCGGCCATGCATCCCTTGCTTAGCCTGTTTCAAGTGCCTGCTATCTGGGCAGCTTTGGCGGGCATTATACTCAGTATCATGGCTGTCCCGATGCCGACTTGGTTGGATACAACACTGGCGACGCTGGAAGCGGCGGTTGTGCCATTGATGCTCTTGTCGGTCGGCATGGCACTGCGTTGGCAATCCGGTTGGATGGCGCGCATTCCTGTGTTATTGCCGGTTATTGTCATTCAGCTATTTTTGATGCCGCTGATTGCATGGAGTGCATGCCTTGGTGTGGGTATGCCGGATCAATATATAGCTCCGGCCGTGATTGAAGGTGCCATGCCAAGCATGGTGCTCGGCTTGGTGATTTGTGATCGCTTTAAACTCGATGTCGGTCTGTATGCGGAAGCCGTCACCTTAACCACCGTGCTGTCACTTATTACACTGCCCATGTGGTTGCAGTTTGTGAGTTGAAAGCGATGGCTGTTCTGATTGTTTTAAGTCGTAAACGGCAGAGCTAACAACGTATAACGTATGAACTTCCCGATGCTCACCAGCACTAAAAAGATCATTATATTGCAGCGCAATAAGCCCGCGATAAGACACAAAGGATCACCAACAATCGGCAACCATGCGAACAAGAGCGATGGATAACCGTAACGCTTGAAATAAATCTCTGCGCGTTCGGTTTGCGCTGTTGAAATAGACAACCATTTTTG
>CAZKHV010000137.1:0-3905 GCA_964552605.1 uncultured Zetaproteobacteria bacterium
CAGGGTTAAGGAGGCTTCAAGTGGCTCGTATTGCCGGTGTAAATATTCCGACTCAGAAACGCGTGGAAGTCGCGTTGACCTATATTTTTGGTATTGGTCTGAGTAGTTCTAAACAGATTCTAACCAAGGCAGGTATCGATGCAGAAATGCGTGTGAAAGACCTGACCGATGGCGATGTTGATAAAATTCGTAACGTGATAGATACGGATTTCATTGTTGAAGGCGATCGTCGCCGTGAAGTAACAATGAATATCAAACGTTTGACCGACCTGGGTTGCTATCGTGGCTTGCGCCACCGTAAAAACCTACCAGTTCGTGGTCAGCGTAGTAAAACAAATGCCCGCACTGTGAAAGGCCCGCGCCGTACTGTTGCTGGCAAGAAGAAGTAGGGGATAAGCTATGGCTGCACCTAAAAAGTCTGTTAAAGCCGCTGGTGGCAAGAAACGCGTTCGCAAGAATATTGCAAATGCTGTTGTGCACATCAAAGCGAGCTTCAACAATACAATCATTACCTTTACCGATGATGCTGGAAATGCAATTTGCTGGGCAACCAGTGGCGCTTCCGGTTTCAAGGGTTCACGTAAGAGCACTCCGTTTGCCGCACAGGTTGCTGCAGAAGAAGCCGCTCGAAAAGCTATGGATCATGGCGTGAAAAACTGTTCCGTACTGGTTCGCGGGCCGGGTAGTGGACGTGAGTCTGCACTGCGTGCAATCGCTGCAGTCGGTATCAATGTCACCACTATTCGTGACGTTACCCCGATCCCACACAATGGATGCCGGCCGCCTAAGCGCCGTCGCGTTTAGGAGTTTATAGAGATGGCACGTTATTTAGAAGCCAAATGTCGCTTATGCCGACGTGAAGGCGAAAAATTATACATCAAGGGCAGCAAATGTTATTCGGACAAATGTCCGATTGAGCGTCGCCCTTATGCACCGGGTATGCACGGCCAAAATCGCCGTACCAAAGTTTCGGACTATGGTTTGCAGTTGCGTGAAAAGCAGAAGGTTAAACGTATTTATGGCCTGCAGGAAAAACAGTTCCTGAGCTATTTTAAAGATGCCGACCGTATGCCTGGCGTAACCGGTCTGAACTTGTTGCAGTTAATTGAATCGCGTCTGGACAATGTTATTTACCGTATGGGTTTGGCTTCTTCACGTACTGAAGCACGTCAGATTGTGCGTCACAAGCTAGTCAAGGTGAATGGCAAGATTGCTAATATTCCTTCCTACCGTGTTAGCACTGGTACCCGTTTGGAACTGGTTGATGGCGCGAAAGAACATCTGCGTATCAATGCGGCTGCAGAAGCTGCGGGTAACCGTGGCACTGCGGAATGGATGGATGTGGATCTACCAAGCCGTCAGGGTACGTTCCGTGAACTGCCTGCACGTGATCAGTTGGATCAGGGTATCCGTGAACAGCTGATTGTTGAACTTTATTCGAAGTAAGTCTTTTCAAGATAACCATTGAGGATCATTTCATGCAATTGATTAATCCGCGCAATATTAGCGTTGAAGAAAAAGTGGCTGGCCGTTCTGCCAAGATTATTGTTGAACCGCTGGAACGCGGTTATGGCACGACGATTGGTAATAGCCTGCGTCGTATGCTGTTGTCATCGTTGCCTGGCACAGCTGTGACATCGGTTATTTTTGATGGTGTGTCACATGAATACGCTACCATCAAGGGTGTTCGTGAAGATGTTATGGATATTATCCTGACTCTGAAAGAACTGGATATTCGCATGGAATCGGATGATGCGGCGAGCATCACTCTGGATATTAAAGGTTCAGCGATTGTTACTGCAGGGGACATTCAGTGTCCTGCTGGCGTGATGATCCTCAATCCTGAATTGGTTCTGGCGCATTTGAACGATGATGGTGTTTTGAAAATCGATGCGACAATTGAAAAAGGTCGCGGTTATGATGCTGCTGCCGAACGTGAAGTTGAAGAACGTGCTGTTGGTTCGTTGTTGGTGGATGCTTCCTTCTCACCCGTCCGTCGTGTGGCGACTCGTGTTGAGACTGCTCGTGTTGGTCAGCGTACCAACTATGATAAGCTGATCATGGAAATTGAAACCAATGGCGCTTTGACCCCGCAGGAAGCCGTCAATGAAGCGGCACGTATTCTGGAACAGCAGTTGGCTGTGTTTGTTGATTTCTCCGCTGTTCACCAGGATGAAGTTGAAGAAGAATCGGACAATGGTTTGGATGATTTGCTGGTTCAGCCGATTGAACATCTGGATCTGTCTGTACGTTCGATGAACTGTTTGAAGTCGGATGATGTGTTTCTGGTTGGTGATCTGGTTCAGCGCAATGAGCAGGAAATGCTGCGCACACCGAACTTTGGTCGTAAATCATTGAATGAGATCAAGGAAGTGTTGGAAAACATGGGTCTTGAACTGGGCATGGAAATAGCCAACTGGCCACCGCAGAATGAAGCGGAAGCGCCACTTGAAGCTGAAAGCTAAGATAGATAAGAGGATAGTTAGATGAGACATCGTAAACATCGTGGTTCATTGGGGCTCGTTAGTGGTCACCGTCGTGCTTTGATGGCCAACCTTGCAACAGCATTGTTGACCCATGGCCGTATCGAAACAACAGAAGCAAAAGCGCGCGCCTTGCGTCCCTATGCTGAAAAATTGATTACCTTGGGTAAACGTGGTGATTTGCATGCTCGCCGTCAGGCTTTGGCTAAACTGCGTTACCGTCCGATTGTGGATCACTTGTTCGGTGATGTGGCTAGCGCATGTTCGGATCGTGTGGGTGGCTATACTCGCATCATCAAAACAGGTTATCGTCCTGGCGATGCAGCCCCGATGGCTGTTATTGAATTGGTTGATGAAGTAGCAACTGCTGAAATCGAAGAGGCTGCTGAAGCTTAAAGCTTCTAAGCCTTATTGTTAAAAAAGCCCCCGTACATTGTACGGGGGCTTTTTTTGTTTGGGTGATAGGCTGTTTGTTGAATGTGCCGAATGGTTTCAACGTGCATCGCGGCATGCGTTGAAAACTTGAGTAAGTTGCGGGAACATAATACATAATTATTGGTATTTGATAGGAAATATCTCAACTTATGCTGATGGATTGAATGGCAAGAGTGGTGATTCCGTCTTTTCCCCATCACATCACAGAGCGTGCTGTTCGCAGGATGGAGACGTTGTTGATGATGACGATTATCAGAGTAGCTGTCTCTCATACGGCAATGGTGTTGATCCTCGGGGATGATGCGATGGGTTTTTCTGGACCAACGTAATAGGCAGGATATCGAGCATCTAAAGTGTGGTTCTCACTTTCCTTGCCAATCAACAACTTGCGCTGCAAGCTATTGATTGGCGCAGCCATCCAGGGGCGCTCTGATAGCTTCTTGCGAAACTAAAGGGCTAAAAGGGGACGCTTCCCTTTTTTCTATTCTCTGGGCTTGCATCGCCAGTGGTATCCGTAGGTTTAAGAGGACGTGTGGTTCATGGCTTAGTCAACCATGATGAGAACAATCTGGGAAAAACGTAAGGAGTTCATGTTATGAAAATAGAAAATACCTGAACTCGCTGAAGTGGGTGGTCAGATTGTTTCTACAGCTCCTGATGGAACGAGAACATTTATTAGAGAAGCCGTGCCAGATTGGGTTTATCGACATGTGATTAAGGATGTTGTGTAGTGGGGTTGAAGGGTGGGAAGAAATTCAGATAAGAGAAAGGAAAAGATGATTAAAATCCTCTTTTTTGGTTCGATTGCAGCCAAACTGGGGAAGCGTGAATGTATTCTGCATGTCGATGAGCAGATGCGTGTTGCAGACGTAGTGAATGTTGTGGCTTGTAATGATTTCAAACCTTTGTTGGTGGCTGTGAATGAGCAACAGGTGAATGACATGAACATGATCGTCAACGATGGTGATGAGGTGGCACTGATGCCAC
>CAZKHV010000138.1:0-3892 GCA_964552605.1 uncultured Zetaproteobacteria bacterium
CCATCAGGATCAAGCAGACTATGGAAACCTGCACCAACCCCATCAACAAAGTCCTGCACTCGCTTCGGATCAGATCGATCCACATTCACATAGATCACCACCACATCACGACCAAGCAAACGTTTTTCCAAATCATAAAGCACTGGCAGCTCATGGCGACATGGCACACACCATGTTGCCCAAAAATGCAAGATCACCAACTTCCCCTGATAATCGGACAAACGATGCGATTCACCATCCAAGCCTTGCAATGAAAAATCCGGAGCCAACATACGCACTTTGGGCTGAAGCACACCAAACTCACTCATCGGGTCAGCTTGGGCGACATGCGCCCAAGCCAACAATATCAGCATGATGATTTTAACGCGCATGAGATTTCAAATAACGGGCAATCGTCTGCCATTCATCCCTGTTTGGCTTCTCAATATCGCGCTCATCCATACGCTTCTCCATCACATACAAGATACTGCGCCAGACCTGCCAATCAAGCCGCGCCGGATCCGGCAATACATGGCAAGTCGCACAATAGCTCCTATACAACTCAGCTTCAGGAGAAGCCTTATCAGGGATTTCAGCCACCACAAACGTTGGCATCATTAATACCACGACAAATATCAATACTCGCAACATCATGATCTCCTAAAAACCCAGGTGGCCGGGTGTTTGACCCAGCGTTTTGGCGCGCACACTCTGTTTGGTCGGCAACTCCATGTACCAGGTCAAAGATATGCGCCAATCCGTTTCCAGCTGCACGCCATTCAAGCGACGATATAACGGCAGACTCACTTGCAAATTGATAATATTCAGCGGTAACGGCTGCCATTGCACACCGGCAGTGGCAAACAATTGCGTTCCACCATAATTAGCAGTATTCCACAACGGTGTCATAAAGGGTGAGGCAGCATTACCCTGCACGGCATGGCCTGATGCACCGGATAAGGCTTCATCAGCCTGCCCTTTAATGCGGCCATCCCACACACCATTAAGCTGCACTTCCAACACCGTATCCACACGCGGCTGGTACATCAGATATGCATCGAGTCTGGCCTTGTTGCCCAGACGGTAATTGCGACTATTCTCATGCAATCGTGCTGTATACATGCCATTCAAGCCCCACCAGAAAGGCGAAGATGAACCCTGATAAAGCAGACCCAGGGTCGGATCATACGTACCCGAACCCAACTGCATACCATAGGGCAATAACTCGTTCTTTCGCACCAGCAAAGGGTGTTCATCATTGCGCTGATTGATCGACCCGGTAGGCAAACTTAATGCGCCGAACATGGAAAACTGACTACTCGGAATCAACACATCATCTGCCCACAATAGGTATTTACCCATCACCATCGTGTCGGACAAGCCACGCGACTTCATGGTAAAGCCTGCTTGTCCTGCCATGGTCTTCATCACGCTGTTGAATCGCATATCCATATCTTTCTTAGCGTACATCCCCATGATGCCTGCAAAAAACCGTTCACTCACACTGTAACCCGCGGACACATTCAGCATGGCCATATCCATACGCTGCTGCACAGCCATAAACTTACCCGCAGCAGGATTACCCAATAGTGTATTCTCATCCACACGACTTAAGCCACTACGCAGCCCCTCCATACGCATCAGCTCAGGATTGATTTTAAAGCGGAACTCATAGGTTTCCGGCACTCCTCCACCGGCGATATTCATCGGCATATTACCACCACACTTGCTACAACAAATCCCCAAATAGGCATCGGCCTGTTGCGGCATCAACATCGCCACAAAACCTGTCATAAGACAGAAAAACTGTAATTTTCTCATTTTTATTCTCCACGTAAATTAATTTTTAAAATGAATTCATGGCACAAATAACAGCATCGGAAAACCCAAATGCATGCGCCAACAGCGCCATCTCTGAAAGACGGCGTTTGATCCGGCTTATCGATCAATAAGCCAGCTTGAAATCAGGAAAAAATCAGTTTACGTGGAGGTGGTACGGGAATACGTGCAACAACGGCATTTAATACAGCAAATGTCTGCGGCAACACAAGTCGCGATGCAACATCGACAAACATCAGCCCCAGAGAAAAAGCATGAGGAGCCAGCAAATGTGGCAACACATCAATAGTACGATGACAGCCGCAACCGCATTCAATGCGATTTAATGGCAAATCACCCGTCAAGGCCGCAAGGTTTACATGGTGTTCGGATACAGCAGCATGTTCATCAGCCATATCTTCAACCATGCTCATTGCATGCGCAGGCAGTTCACAACTGGCCGCTTCACTCATCATCGGCACACTGCTGACCATCAGCAACGTTACAGCAACAAAGATAGCAAGAGTTCTACGCATAAGGCATGATTATGCTGCAAGGCTTTTGCATTGCAAGATTTTATCCAGACCAGCGACCACTGCCTCAACCTATCATCACAGGAGTTCAATATGAATATCAACATCAAACGATTCTGGATCGTGCTGTTCCTTTCTTTGGCATGGGCTCCCGCTCAAGCGGCCGATTTCAAATGGATGGATCAGCAAGGCGACATCCACTCGCTGGCAGAAATGAAGGGCAAGCCCGTGGTCTTGCATCTCTGGGCTTCATGGTGCCCACCGTGCCAATCGGAACTGCCTGAGTTTGCCACTTGGCTGAATCAACATCCGGATGTCACAACCATCCCCGTATCACTCGACAATCAAATCGATGATGCAAGCGCCTTTATCGCAGCCAAACAGATCACCATGCCCATCCTGCTAAGCGATGCAGCCCAAGCTGGAAAGCTCGGTGTGCGCGGCCTGCCCACCACCCTCATCATTGCCGCCGATGGCAGCATCAGCCAACGCCACCTAGGCCCACGCAACTGGAACGATCCCGCCTTCAATCAACAATTGGAAAAAGCATTGCACCCGTAGGGGAACATATCCCCTTCACAGTCCGATCATCTCGTTGCATGATGTCGCCAATAAAATAAATCAGCTTAGGAGCCTTCATGCGCACTTTATTATTTTTGATGACGATGATATTCACCATGCCAGCCATGGCAGCCGATACCATGGCCGTTGACAGTAAAACAGCCGATCAGATTCGCAAAGCATTATCCACCGTACCCATTGTGGCCATCAAAAAATCTCCCATTCCGAATCTCTATGAACTACAGGTGCGCAACCAGATTTTTTATTCCGATGCCAGTGGTCGTTATCTCATGCGCGGCGGCCATATCCTCGACATGCAGGAACAGAAAGACCTCACCCAGCAGCGTTTAGAAGACATCAACCGCGTCGACTGGAGCTCGTTGCCACTCGATAAGGCCATTGTATCCGGTGATCTGAATGCCAAAAAGAGCATCGCAATCTTCACCGACCCGGAATGCCCTTACTGCAAAGGCCTGGAAAAAACACTCAACGATGTAAAAGGCGTAAAAGTCTATACGTTCCTGTTCCCACTCACCTCGATTCACCCCAATGCCCGCGCCAAAGCAGAAGGCATCTGGTGCAGCAAGGATCAACATAAAATGTTGCAGAAGGTGATGCTGGAAAACTTTGTACCCAAAGCAACAAGCTGCAAAACACCCCTTGATGACATTGCTAAAGTGGCCGCACGATTAAATATTCACGGCACTCCAGCCATCATCGCCAACGATGGTCGCCGCATGAGTGGCGCACCGAGAACTGCCGAAGCTCTGACCGACTGGGTCGCCAACAACTAATCAAAAAACGTCCAACAAAGGAAACCACTCATGCGTGAAAACCGCTTGGCGAATGAACTTCACCCTGTCTCCATCGACACATCATTTAATCGTTACGCCGAAGACTCTGCGCTGATTTCATGATGAAACTTGCCGTTGCCAGCAACAATGCAAAAAAGCGCACGGAGATTGCAACAATCCTAGGCACGCTCGGCATCGAATTGCTTG
>CAZKHV010000139.1:0-3856 GCA_964552605.1 uncultured Zetaproteobacteria bacterium
CTGAGTGGTGAAGAGTCAGCCCAAGAGTGGATCGGTAAATATGCGGCAAGCTTTGGTGGGAGATAAGATCCGATGAATCACTTCACGGCCGATACATTTTCGTTTCTGGAAGAGCTGGCGGCCAATAATACACGCGACTGGTTTGCCGATCATAAACAGGATTATGAAGATAAAGTGCGCTCTCCGGCGCTGGCTTTTATCGATGCTGTTGGTGAACGCTTGCCTGATTTGGCACCGCACTTTACTGCCGATAGTCGGAAGATGGGCGGCTCGTTGATGCGGGTTTATCGTGACACCCGTTTTGGTAAAGATAAAACGCCGTACAAAACCAATATTGGCATCCAGTTTCGCCATGAAGTGGGGCGTGATGTGCATGCGCCGGGCTTTTATGTGCATATCAGTGCTGCATCCTGTTTTGTCGGTGTCGGCACCTGGCATCCGCCATCGCCCAGTTTGACTGCTATCCGCCAAGCCATTGTGGACTCGCCACAGGCTTGGTTGGATGTCTGTCATGATGAGCAGTTCCAGCGCTGGTTTCATTTGTCCGGTGATAGCCTTAAAGCCGCCCCGCGTGGTTTTGACCGTGATCATGCCATGATTGAGGATTTGAGACGTAAGGATTTTATTGCCATTAGTGAGATTGCACCGGCGTTGATTGAGCAGCCGGACTTGGCCGCGATGGTCTGCGATTATTTTCGAGCCGGTACACCGCTGATGCATTTTCTCTGTCGCGCCATGCGCTTGCCGTTTTAATGTTGCCGGAGTGCTGATCCGACGTAGCATGCGACGCTTCAATATTTAAACAGACAAAAGAAAGACTGAGGAAATCCCCCATGAGCCAGCACGAGCTAGCGAAAACCTATGACCCGCAAGCGGTTGAACCTGCCATCAATGATCAGTGGCTGAATTCGGATGCCTTTCGTCCGAAAGAGATTGATAGTGACAAGGCAGAAGATTCCTATGCCATCGTGATTCCGCCACCGAATGTGACCGGTAGTTTGCACATGGGCCATGCCTTTACGTTTACCATTCAGGATTCATTGATTCGCTGGCAGCGTTTGAAAGGTAAATCGACCTTATGGCAGCCGGGCACCGATCATGCCGGTATTGCGACCCAGATGGTGGTGGAACGTTTGCTCGATAAAGAAGGCCAGCATCGCAGGGATATGGGGCGTGAGCGCTTTCTTGATCGTGTCTGGGAATGGAAAGAAGAGTCCGGCGGCACGATTGTCAATCAGTTAAAACATCTCGGTGCATCGTGCGATTGGTCGCGTGAACGCTTTACACTCGATGAAGGGCTGTCGCGTTCGGTCAAAGAAGTCTTTGTACGCCTGTACGAAGAAGGGCTGATTTATCGCGGCAAGCGTTTGGTGAATTGGGATCCGGTACTGGAAACTGCTGTTTCTGATCTCGAAGTGCAGCATGAAGAAGAGCAAGGTCATTTCTGGCACATGTGTTATCCGCATGCCGATGATCCGAGTAAACATGTCATTGTGGCCACCACTCGTCCTGAAACCATGTTTGGTGATGCAGCGGTTGCAGTGCATCCGGATGATGAGCGCTATAAGGATCTGATTGGTAAACAGTTGATTCTGCCTCTGACTGGCCGCACGATTCCGGTGATTGCCGATGATTATGTCGATCCGGAATTTGGTACGGGCTGTGTGAAAATAACACCGGCACATGATTTTAACGATTATGAAATCGGTAAACGCCATGACTTGCCCGTGATCAATATTCTTACACCACGGGCGCATTTGCTGGACGATGAAATCGTGCCGGAAAAATACCGTGGCATGGAACGTTTTGAAGCACGTGAACATGTGGTGGCCGATCTCGATGCGGACGGTTTACTGCACAAAATCGAGGAACACACCCATCAGATTGGTCGGGGTGACCGCTCCCATGCTGTGTTGGAACCATATCTGACCGATCAATGGTATGTTGATATCAAGCCGTTGGCTGCGCCTGCAATTAAAGCGGTGGAAGACGGTGAGATTCGTTTTATCCCGCAATATTGGGAAAAGACCTATTTCGAGTGGATGCGCAATATTCAGGATTGGTGCATCTCGCGGCAATTGTGGTGGGGACATCGGATTCCGGCATGGTATTGTGAGGACTGCGACCATATCAGTGTCAGCCGCGAAACACCGGATTGCTGTCAGGGCTGCGGCTCGAATCATATTAAACAGGATGAGGATGTGCTCGACACATGGTTTTCATCCGGTTTGTGGCCCTTCTCCACCTTGGGATGGCCGGATAAAACTCCGGAAATGGATCAGTTTTACCCGACCAATGTGTTGGTGACCGGCTTCGACATTATCTTTTTCTGGGTTGCCCGCATGATTATGATGGGCATGAAATTTACCGGCAAAGTGCCATTCAAGGATGTTTATATTCATGCTTTGATTCGTGATTCGGACGGTCAGAAAATGTCCAAATCCAAGGGTAATGTGATAGATCCGCTGGAAATGACCGGGAAATATGGTGCGGACGCATTGCGCTTTACTTTGGCGCATATGGCTACGCCGGGGCGTGATGTGAAGCTGGATGAGGAACGTATTGTTTCGAATCGAAACTTTATGAACAAAATCTGGAATGCGGCGCGTTTTGTGTTTATGAATCGTGCCGATGCCCAGCCGGATATTGCGATCCGTCCTAAACTGGATGTGAATCGCTGGATTCTGTCCGAGCTCGATGTGGCCGCAGCCGAAGTGGATAAAGCGATGCTGGAATACCGTTTCAATGAGGCGGCAGGGGCGCTGTATAACTTCATCTGGGGCACGTATTGTGATTGGTATGTGGAAGCAGCCAAGGTATCCTTGTATGGCGCGGATGAAGCGGCCAAGGCTGAAACACAGATTGTGATGCTGACGGCGTTAGAAGGCTGGTTGAAGTTGTTGCATCCGATTTGCCCGTATATCACGGAAACATTGTGGCAGGAACTGCATGGCGCTGAGGCGCGTTTGGTGACTGCCGATTGGCATGAGCCGCGTGACGATGGTGATGCTGGAAACGGTGATCGCGAAGCAGATCAACATGCTGTGCGCCGAATGAATAAAGTGATTGAAGTGGTTTCAGCGATTCGTTCGATTCGCGGTGAAATGAATGTCAATCCGGGCAAACGCATTGAGGCGGTGATTGCATGCGGTGCTGATGTGCGGGCGGATCTCGAATCGCAATCTGGGTTGATGAAGAGTTTGGCACGTTTGGAATCGATCCATTGGTTGGCGGCCGATAGCGAGGTTGAAGCGGCGGCAGTAGCGCCATTAGCGGATGCGACGGTTTATTTGCCTTTGGCCGGCCTGGTGAATGTCGAAGAAGAAGTGGCGCGCTTGAATAAAAATCTTGCCAAACTCGATAAGGATATTGCCATGCGGGTAGGCAAATTGGGCAATGCTCGTTTTTGTGATAATGCACCGGCAGAGGTGGTTGCCAAAGTGAAAACGGAACTCGATGAGTTGCAAAGCAAGCATGCAGAAATGATGGCCGCTTTGGAGAATTTACGTTCGCTGTAGTGATTCGTTGTGATTTGAAATGATTGAAACAATTGAATTGATTGGGAGTTTTTCAATAACCGTCTATTCTTAATGTGAAACAAACCCATGCGCCTTCGGGTGATTCATGTGTGGGGGTTGAAAGGAGGAGCAGATGAAACACGTAATGGTGGTGCTGGCCACCCTGATCACGATGAGCGGGGTAGCGCAGGCCGATGACTCGGCGTTTTATGTTGGCCTTGGCTCGGGAGTGTTTGGGCTGGAGTATTCTGAGTTGGGTTTTAAACAGAAGACTTCAACATACGGTGGCTTTGTGAAAATGGGCGCGAATTACAATGATTATTTAGGTGTTGAAGTAC
>CAZKHV010000140.1:0-3853 GCA_964552605.1 uncultured Zetaproteobacteria bacterium
CCATCAATATCGCCATCGGACAGGATAAATACCGTGGCACTGCACGCACGGACCGCTTGTATGATACTGGCCTGAGTCTTATTTACACGATGAACTCATGGCTCGATATCAGCAGCGACTATGCTTATTCCAAACGCTCATCGAACATTCAACTATTGAGCTACAAACAGCATTTATTCTCCGTGGCTTTCCATATCGCACCATAATACCTACGTAAATGGTGTAGTAGTTGACTGCGAACAAGCAAATGTCACTATGCGTCATCATAAAGCACGAAGGGAGAAGATTTATGTTAAGAAACCGCTCAAAAACAAAAATTCTTATGGTTTCCATTGCAGCGGCCGCGATGCTTTTCGCAGGTTGTAGCAAAAAAGTGGAAGTAACATCGGATGCAGGAGCCAAAAATGCGACACATTCCAGTTCTCACACTGGCGCATCCACGCATGGCATTCATCAAAATGGCGTAGCCAAGCCATCGGCAACATCCGTTCACTTTTCATTCGATAGCTCATCACTCGATGCTGCTGCTCGCGCCACGCTTAATGGTTATGCGGCTTGGTTGAACGCCGATCAGGGTCATAAAATCACCATTGAAGGCAATTGCGATCAACGCGGTAGCCGTGAATACAACCTAGCCTTGGGTCAGCAACGTGCCGATAGCGTACGTGATTATCTGAGTGACCGTGGCATCAGCAGTAACCGTATCGACACCGTCTCCTTTGGCGAAGAACGTCCTGTTTGCAATGGCAGCGGCGAAGCTTGCTGGGCGCAGAACCGTCGCGGTGACATTGTTAGCCGCTAAACAACAACACAACAAGCATCATCAACGGCTAGCGGTTCAACCGCTGGCCGTTATTTGCTTGTGTGCGATTACGCTGAGCGCCTGCGCCAGCGATAAAACAAACAAGATTGTCTGGCAACAAGATAAGCCTCAAATTCAAGCCAGTATTGCATTGCTTCAGCATGAGCAGCAAACCTCAGCCGATACCGCACAGCAACAAATGCTCGCCATTGAAGCCTTGCAAGAAAAAGTTGCAAAGCTGGAAGAGCTTAACCATCAACGTCTGATCAGCATGGAAAACCTATCCAATCACGTTGAAGAACTGCATCGAATCAAGCGCAAAACAGCTCAACCCTCTAAAATTACGGTCAAAGCTGCGATTGTTGCTAAAGCAGCCATCAAACAGCCTGTTCCAATTGTTAAACCACAACCCGTAACACCCATCGCTCCTCCACCCACGCCCAAAGTCGATCTGGTCGCTTTAGCTGAAGCAGAAAAAAACGCCTATACAGCCGCTTATCTGGCTTTGAAAAGCGGTCGTTTTGATGAAGCATCTATTGCCTTCAACAAACAACTGGATTTGTATCCAAGAGGTGAATATACCGATCAGGCTTGGTATTGGCTGGGTGAAACCCGCTTGGCACAAGGCGATGACAACAAAGCACTCAATGCCTTTAAATATGTAGCTGATCATTACCCCAAGAGTGTCAAACATGCTGCAGCCCTGCTCAAACTGGGACAGCTCGCACAAAATCAAAATCATTATTCCAACGCCAAAACATACTATCAACGTCTGATTCAGGATCACGCCGATTCAGGGCTTGCCGAACAAGCTCGTAGCGCCTTATCAAACCTGCCAGCCAACACGAATAATGTGCCGGAGAATCAGCAATAACAGCTTCTCTGCAACGCCTGCGTATTTATGAAATCTACGACAGCATCCAGGGTGAAAGCACGCTGGCCGGTTTGCCCTGCACGTTCATTCGTTTAGCTGGCTGCCCACTGCGATGCTCCTATTGCGACACCCCCAAAGCCATCCCGACAGATAGCGGCAATTGGATGACTATCAATGACATCATCCAACAAGTCGCTGAAAAAAATCGCCCTCTGGTGCTGGTTACCGGCGGTGAGCCGCTGGCGCAACGCCATTGCAACGCCCTACTCAAACGATTATCCGATCTCGATTGTTTCGTACAATTGGAAACATCCGGTGCTTATCCTGTGCACAATGTACCGCCAGGTATTCGCCGCATTGTCGATCTAAAAACACCGGGCAGCGGGGAAGAACAGCGCAATCACCTGGCCAACTTGAAACATTTAGTTGCAGGCGATGAAATCAAGTTGGTCATTACCGATCGCCACGATTATGAATGGGCACGCGATTTCATTTTCGAGCACAAGTTAGGTTTGGCCGATGTGCCCGTATTATTATCACCGGCATGGGGTAATATCACCGCAGCAGAACTGTGTGAATGGCTACTGCAAGATAGCTTGCCTGCCCGCATGCAGATGCAGATGCATAAAGTCATCTGGGGATCAAAGGCTGAAGGGGTTTAACACATGAACACGACACCACACAAAGCCATCGTCCTGCTTTCCGGTGGTTTGGATTCCAGTACCGCTCTGGCATGGGCCATCAAGCAACAGGGGTGGATCTGCCATACCGTCGCCTTTGATTATGGTCAGCGCCACCGCATTGAACTGCAAGCGGCTGCAAATGTCGCCAGATCTTTCGGCATCGATGATCACCGCATCATCAACGTCGATTTGCGCAGCATCGGCCATTCCGCGCTCACGTCAAATATACCTGTGCCCAAAGATAAGGCCGATAGCACAGGTGTCCCTAGCACCTATGTACCAGCCCGCAATCTTATTTTCCTTTCACTGGCTGCAGGCTTAGCTGAAACAGTGCAGGCCACTCGTTTGGTGATTGGAGCCAATGTGGTGGATTATTCCGGTTATCCCGACTGCCGCCCTGAATTCATGCATGCATTTGTGCGCGCTGCATTGCTCGGCACCAAGGCGGGCAGTGAAGGTGGTGAACTGGAAATTGCCACGCCGTTGATCCGTTTAAAAAAATCCGAAATCATATCACTCGGCCTCAAACATGGGTTGGATTATGCATTAACCCGTTCCTGTTATGATCCGCTCGCCGATGGATTACCCTGCGGCCATTGTGATTCCTGCTATTTCAGGCAACAAGGCTTCGCAGAACTCGGACTATCCGACCCCTTGCGCTACCCAGAAGATGACTCCTGAACACGGCCTTTCATCACCACGTTTGAACACTCAAGAACACATGCAGACCAATGCAAAAAGCAGCCGCTAAAAATACCAATCAATCCTGAGCGCATAAAGTGCCTCGAAGCTGTCAAACTCACTACCCACACCACCTTGCGGCAGTTGGGCAAAGCCTTGAATATCGATATTTTCAGCCAGCGACCATGTTAGTGAGGGAGCCACAAACCAACCCGGCCGCTGCAAATCAGCAATCAGCAGCATTTCAGCCCGCCACAACGGAGTGAGATCATACGCCAACTGCCCACCCAGCAAATGGTTAGAAATACCATTGAGGCGGTCGAGACTCGGCAACAAGCCTGCCGCACCATTATAAAAATATTCGACAGCCACATATAAGCCATTGCTAAACCAGCTGTTCGTCCATGTATAATCAATGCCAGTGGAAAGCTGGCCATACGCTCCATCCAACCCACTTCTGGCCTGCATCCATTCCAGTCGTACACCGGCATCAGCCCAATTGCCGGTCACATCAAAAGCAAGCATGCTTTCCGGTCCAATACGAGCCAGCATCACCGCCACATCAAATTCACCCCAAGTATCCTGCCAGCGCAATGCCGTTTTTTGCGATACCGCATACGCCATACGAGCAGGAGCCTCGATCAGCGCTAGCGAAGCACTATCCGAATAGTTCCACTGCAATAGCGCTGCATCGACACCAAGCTTTTGACCCGGCTCAAGGGCTGTCGGCTGCACCGGATTAAATCGATCGGTCGGATTCCAGATGCGCCCTGAACCCCAGGCAATACGCTGACGACCTGCCTTCATGCTCCA
>CAZKHV010000141.1:0-3818 GCA_964552605.1 uncultured Zetaproteobacteria bacterium
GGGGTTTGGTGGTAACCCGAGGGCCGAATAAAGAGCGTCAGAACATGGGCATTTACCGCCAGCAGCCGATTGCTAAGAATAAATTAATCATGCGCTGGCTCAAACATCGCGGTGGGGCACAGGATCACCGTGAAGCCAAGTTGGCGGGAGCGGAGAAATTTCCTTGTGCAGTTGTGATTGGCGCTGATCCGGCGACAATTTTGGCGGCAGTTACACCGATTCCAGATACCTTATCCGAATATCAGTTCGCTGGTCTGTTGCGCGGCAAAAAAACTGTTCTGGCTGATTGTCTGAGTGTGCCATTGCAGGTGCCTGCGGGCGCAGAAATTGTGCTTGAAGGTTATGTTTCGCTGGATGAATATGCTGAAGAAGGGCCATACGGCGATCACACGGGTTATTACAATGAAACGGAAATGTTTCCGGTGTTTACCGTTGAAACAATGTGCATGCGTGCCGATGCCATTTACCACTCCACCCATACGGGTAAACCGCCGGATGAACCGGCTGTATTGGGTTTGGCGTTCAATGAAGTGTTTGTGCCTATTTTGAAAAAGCAGTTCCCTGAAATTGTGGATTTCTATTTACCCATGGAGGGCTGTTCGTACCGTGTGGCTGTGGTATCGATTCATAAGGCTTATGCCGGTCACGCCAAGCGGGTGATGTTTGGGATTTGGTCGTATTTGCGCCAATTTATGTATACCAAATTTATCATCGTGGTCGATGCCGATATTGATTGCCGGGATTGGAAGGAAGTGATTTGGGCAATTTCGACACGCTGTGATCCGGCACGTGATTTCACCATGGCTGAAAACACCCCGATTGATTATCTCGATTTTGCTTCACCGGTCGCAGGCTTGGGTTCAAAGGTTGGTATCGATGCAACCAATAAATGGACGGGTGAAACGGTGCGTGAATGGGGTCATCCGATTGCGATGGATCAGGCAGTCAAAGAACGAGTCGATGCATTGTGGCCGGATTTAAAGCTGTAGTGCTTGTTGGTGCTGATTGATGCTTAAATGGCGCATGCCGCTGTTGCTGCTTGTTGTGCTCGGTGTTGCTGGAGCTCTTTATTTGCTTTTGTCGGCTACCGATTATGGTGATATCAATGCGGACGGTTTGAAGTTGGGGCAAGCCGCTTACCAGCAGGGTGATTACGATGCTGCGCTGAAATGGTTTCGTTTGGCGGCCAAGAAGGGCGATAAACAGGCGCAGTATTTGTTTGCGATGCTTTATCGTGATGGTCAAGGTGTGAGTCGGGATAATGAGCAGGCGGTGTTTTGGTTGCGACTTGCCGCAGGACAAAATCAGCCGGAAGCGCAATATCAGCTGGCCAATATGCTGGAATACGGCCGTGGTGTGGATGGAGCCGATTTGAAGGCTGCGATTGGCTGGTATAAGAAGTCTGCCGAGGCGGGCAATAGCGCGGCCCAGCTACGCATGGCGGTACTGTTCAGCGAAGGACGCGGCTTGGCGAAGAACGATGCGCAGGCCTTGCTGTGGGGCATTAAAGCGGCCGCTTCCAAAAATATAACTGCGATCGCCTATCTGCAGCGTTTGTTGAATCGAATCACGGCCAAGGCTGCAGCTGGTGATGCTGCCGCACAGTTTATATTGGCGCGTATGTATCAGCAGGGGCAAGGCTTGAATGCAGATGCCAAAAAGGCAGAGCAGTGGTTGCAGCAGAGTGCGCTTAGCGGCAATGCCAAAGCGCAATATCATTTGGCTGAACTCTTGATACAGCGCAGTGCACTGGGTTCTAGGGTGCGCGGTTCTAGTGTGTCGAATCAGAGTCTGTCTAAAATTTCATCTGAAACAGCACAGCAAACGCATCAAAACAGCGTGTTGCAGCAAGCGGCGGCATGGTATCTTAAAGCGGCGGAGCAAGGTGATCGGCCGGCTGCAGCGAAGATCGGGGTGCTTTATGCACAGGGTTGGGGCTTGAATAAAGATCGAAATCAAGCTTTGATGTGGTTGCGGAAAGCGGCTGAAAAAGGATTGGCTGCGGCACAACGTAATCTTGCTATTTTGTTGCTCGAAACTAAAAATGATGATGCGGCGTTGGCCTGGCTCATCAAAGCGGCGGAGCAGGGCGAAGCTGTAGCGCAAAATAATTTGGCACTGATGTATGCGCTTGGGCGTGGTACAACAGTGAACCTGACGATGGTCGTATCCTGGCTGAAAGCTGCTGCTGAGGCTGGTGATGCTAAAGCGCAGTATAATTTAGCGCTGATGCATTTGCGTGCTGTCGGTATGGTTCGGGATGAAGATGCGGCGCTGATGTGGTTGCGAAAAGCGCAAAAAACGGATCGCGATGTTCACGTTGATGGAGCTGATAGCATGGCGGTGGACTGCAGTGCTGTGCGTGCCAAATTGCTGCTGGGTATCCTGTACGATGTGGGTGAAGGTGTTGTGCCGAGCGAGCTCGATGCCGAATCCTGGTATCAGCAGGCCAGCAGTTTGGGTAATGCTGATGCGCTGTATAATTTGGCGACACTGTATTATCGCCATTTGAAATTTAAGCAGGCAATCGATTTGTTTATACAGCTCGCCAAGTCTGGTGATGCAGAGGCGCAGAATACGATTGCCTCGATGTATCAAAATGCTCAGGGCACGGCTGTTGATTTTAAGCAGGCGGTGTATTGGTATCAGCAAGCAGCGCAACAGGGTTATGCACCGGCGCAATTCAACTTGGCGAATCTGTATCGTAAAGGTGAGGGTCTGGAGCAGCAGGATGAACAGGCTGTGCACTGGTATCGTCAAGCGGCCAAGCAAGCCTTTGCACCGGCTCAGAATGCATTGGCTTATATGTATGCGCTGGGGCGTGGTGTGCCCCCAGATCGGGGACAAGCGCAGTTCTGGTTTGCCAAAGCTGCAGAGCAGCAACTAACGATTGCGCTGCAGAACCTCAGCCTACTCAAACAGAAGAAGAGTGCGTTTACATTGACCAAACATGCAGTCGATGTGCAATTGCGCGCTGCTGTGTTGTATGAAAAACCACTTGATCTTGCACACTATTTATTATTTTATCATAGCCCGCAACTGCGCTAATGATTCCAATTCGTGTGCTTTAGTCGCGCTTGATCATGGCGTATAGATTGACAAGACCGAGTGTTTTTGTGGCTTGAAGTTTCATGCTTTTTAAACCTAAACCGTGTTCGGCAAGGGCATGAATGAAGCGTAGCGAGGCTGTGTAGGGTACTTTTTTGAGGCGCAACATCAACTGCTGTTGGCCTGCATTGGGAGAGTTTTGTGGTTTGATACGGCTGATGAACTGCCTAACCTTACTTTGACGCGCTAGGCGTTCGACAATGATGAGCAGGCTTTCGCTGTTATCGTTTGATTGTGAAACTGTACCATGTTCCTTGATATCGTTGGCCAGTTGCCTGGCCTCCGTGGCTTGCTCTTGCATTTGGCGTAGTTCGTTTTGCAATACTTTCTGCCTGTCTTGCAGCGGCAGCATGATGCCGAAGATGATAACCATAAGCGGTACGACAAATGCGGCGAATACGATGATTTTCTGCTCGTTGCTTTCCAGCTGCTGATAACGCGGCAAGAGATGCTCTTCAAACGATTGTTTGAGAGCTGCTACGATGGGGTTTGTAAATTGATCTGTTATGGCCATAACATTTTAAACCGGACGTGATTTTGGCTGAGATCTGTATCCTGAATTTGAATATCCTGGCCGCTTTTTTGTTGCAGCGCTTTTTGAATGCGATTCATGTTTTGCAAATCGCTAGTTTGACCGGACATGCTCATAACCCCTTGTTGAAAGGATAATGTTCTGATCGTCCATGGCGTTTGTTGATAAACCTGATTGA
>CAZKHV010000142.1:0-3782 GCA_964552605.1 uncultured Zetaproteobacteria bacterium
AGGTCGTAAGCGTTTATCAACCTGATTTCGTTGATTCAAAACTGAATCAACGATTCCCCAAATCGTTTCGTTTGCGTTCAAAGGCCGATTTTTCCAGTATGCGTAGAGGAAAAAGAGTTAGCTATGGCGCTATTCGTATCGTTGTTCAAAAAAACACATTGGGGTTTTCGCGTTTAGGATTAGCTGTTTCACGCAAATATGGCAATGCAGTACAGCGTAATCGTTTTAAACGGCAGCTTCGTGATACATTTCGTAGGGGTGATTACCAAGACATGAGTGTTGATGTTTTGGTCATTCCGATACAGCGGGCTGAGAAAACACAATGCGTGACACATGATTTCCAGATGGCTCTGAGTAGAGTGCAAAACAAATGGATGTGATGGGCATTGTTAAAAAAATGATTCGAAACGCTGTTTTGTTACCGATTCGTTTTTATCAATTGTGTATTTCACCTGTTTTACCCCCTCATTGTGCGCATACACCGACTTGTTCTCATTATATGCTGGATGCAGTTCAACGCTATGGTGTTGGACGCGGGGTTTGGCTTGGTGTGAAACGATTATTGCGTTGCCATCCTTTTTCAAAAGGTGGTTACGATCCTGTCCCATAACCATACGCTATGGATTCAGGTTAAGAATAGTTTTTAGGGAGATAGAGCATGGAACAACGGAATATGATTCTGGCGATGGTATTATCATTGATAGTGCTATTGGGTTGGAGTGCACTGTTTCCTGATGAGAAGCAACAAGTTACGAGTGAGCAAGCGCAATCGGTTGATAATCATGTAGAGAAAGCAGTCGTTGTAAAAACAACAGACGATTTTTCACTTGTGCCCGGCAATAGTGATGTTGTAGCAACATCGAATGCGAAACCTGCTTTAGGGGCTATTGATACCCCTACAGGGCAACGTTTTGAAATTAGTAATGATAAAATACGTTTGACGATCAACGATAAGGGTTGGTTAACAGATGCATTTTTAAGTCATTACCTTGAATCGATGGAACCTGGATCTGAGAATGTTGCAGCTTTAAAAATGGGTGATGGGCATGCTGTGTATGTGAATGCGGGTGTGCTGAATAGAAAATTAGCGAAGCCGTTTACAGTGATGCAGAAAACAGCGAGTTCAGTACGTTTGCAAGCTGTTTTGGATGATGGCCATGTTTGGCAGCGCCAGGTGAATTTGATAGCTGGTTCGTATGTCATTGAAATTGAAGATAAGATTATTGACGGTGCCGGCATGAAGGTTTACCGGCAGGTTGTTGAGCGTTTTCCGGATAAAAGTTTAAATACCTTTTATGAACACATGGGTCCAACTGCATTATTCAATGGCAAGTTAATCGAGCCGGATTACGATGATTTGGATGAAAAAGGTTCGGAGCGGATGGCATCGATGGGTGGCTGGACGGCGATTATGAGTCGTTATTTTATTGCTGCTCTGATTTCTAATCCCGAACAGAACTACCCCTATTACTTTAAAGGTGATGGTCGTTCGTATCAGGCTGGTTTGATTGATAATGGTGTGATTGAAGGCCGTGATGCTATTTTTATGTCCAAGTTGTATGTCGGTCCGAAGTCGATTCCTATTTTGGAGGCGGCTGGTTCCGAATTGGAGCGTTCGGTTGATTTTGGTTGGTTCTCTCCGATCGCCAAACCGATGCATTCGTTTTTATTGTGGATCTACGAATATGTAACGAATTTTGGTTTTTGCATCATTATATTAGTGATCTGTATTAAAATTATTTTCTTTTGGCCTACTCAGAAGTCGTATGAATCCATGGCCGCAATGCGTAAATTATCCCCAGAAATGTCGCGTATAAAAGATTTGTACGGTGATGATCGTCAACGCATGAGTAAAGAAACGATGGAGCTGTATAAAAAACATAAGGTGAATCCACTGGGTGGTTGTTTACCTATTATTATTCAGATTCCTGTGTTCTTTGCGTTGTATAAAGTATTGTTAATGTCGATTGAAATGCGTCAGGCACCATTTATTGGCTGGATTACAGATATGTCGGTTCAGGATCCTTATTTTGTGTTGCCGGTGTTGATGGGGATATCCATGTTTATTCAGCAACGCCTCAATCCTCAGCCGCCCGATCCAATTCAGGCTAAGGTGATGCAGTTTTTGCCATTCCTATTTACCATCATGTTCTTATTCTTCCCTGCAGGTTTGGTTCTGTATTGGGTGGTGAACAATGTTCTGGCTATCATTCAACAGCGTTTGGTGATGAAAAAAATGAACGTCGAGTAGTCTTTTGGTTGAGATGTGAATTGTTTGGCTGTGATTTGAAGAACTGTTTGGTTCAGATGTGACCTGTCTGGTTGTGACTTGAACGATCAGCAGAGCACCATCGCTGCGATTGCTACGCCTGCCGGGCGTGGCGGTGTTGGAATAGTACGTATTTCAGGCCCTAATGCGTTGCAAATTCTGCAACAAGTCAGTACCTGCAAGACTGCTATTCAAGCAAGAGTCGCCACGTTTATCCATTGGATGGATGAACAGGGTGACGTACTAGATCATGGTTTGGCATTGTATTTTCCAGCTCCGAACTCGTATACCGGCGAGGATGTGGTTGAACTACAAGGGCATGGTAGTCCCGTTTTACTGCGGGCCTTGCTTGAGTGTTTGTATGCTGCCGGTTGTAAGCCGGCTGAACCGGGTGAATTTACACGTCGTGCGGTTGAAAATGGAAAAATTGATTTATCACAAGCCGAAGCGGTTGCTGCCTGTATTGATGCAGCGACTCTGCGGGCTGGAAAGCAGGCTCAACGACAGTTAGAGGGTGCTTTTGGCCAGCATATCGAGTTATTGATGCAGCGGCTCACAGGGCTAGTGGCGCACCTTGAAGCCAGTCTCGATTTCCCTGAAGATGAAATTCCTGATTTATTTTTTGAACATATCTCCGAGCAAATACAGCAGGAAGTGATTTATCCTATTGAACGACTGCTTGCGACAGCGGTTTTGGGTGAACGTTTGTTTGAAGGGGCGGTTGTAGCCATCGTCGGCGCTCCGAATGTTGGAAAATCGAGCCTTCTGAATGCTTTGTCTGGGCGTGACCGAGCTATTGTCAGTGATATCCCCGGTACGACACGAGATGTGCTTGAAATTGATTTTGAAGTACATGGTATTCCTGTTCGTTTGGCGGATACGGCGGGTTTGCGCATCAGTGATGATGTGATTGAGCAGGAAGGAGTGCGCCGTGCAGAGCTTGCGGCACAACAGGCTGATGTCACTATCCATGTTGCAGATGCCACAAGACCTGAAACTTGGGCAATATCTCAACGTGTTGATTTGTCCATCATGAATAAAACTGATCTACAGCATATACCTATTCCTGATCGATTTATCCCTGTTAGTGTGAAGCTAAATGCTGATCTGGATGTGTTGATCGATGCGCTTGCTTTGCAGTTGGGTGATACGCATTTAGCGGATGATGGTTTATTGGTGACACGAGAGCGCCATAGAAACATATTGCAACAGGCTGCTGGGCATTTAATGATTGGCTTGGAATATGTGGGTCATGAAAGCCATATGGATCTCACTGCGATGGAGTGGAGGCGCGCCTGGAGCTTGTTGGGGAGTATTTTGGGTATTGGTGATGTTGAGTATATTTTGGATCGAGTTTTTTCAGAGTTTTGTGTTGGTAAGTAGATTTATTTCTGTTTGAGTTGATGCTCTAGGGTGTTAAATTTATCTTTTCTGTTTTGTTCTTGAAATTTACTGGTGTTTTAAGGCATAATGGCCATCCTTTTGGGTGAACATCATGAGGGGATAGGGAGAA
>CAZKHV010000143.1:0-3744 GCA_964552605.1 uncultured Zetaproteobacteria bacterium
ATAAGCCATTTAGGCGTTATAAAACACTACTTCTTACAGCTATTACGCACAGCAATCTGCAGTCGAACAGCTAGCTCCCGGTTTAATAGCCTCGATATAGGCCGATACAACATAATCTTCCACACCACGATCCGGCGCCCAGTCACGAATAAAATCACGTGATTCATCCTTTGGAACAATACGAACCTGCTCAAAGCCAGCGGCTTGCATCATGTTTTCCAAATCATCCATCAACGATGCACCCGCCATGCATCCGGCATGCAACATCGGATCATTTTTCATTGCATCCGGCATCACCGCCGTTGCAACCACATCAGAAATAGCCAAACGACCACCCGGTTTCAGCACCCGGAATGCATCGACAAACACCTGATCTTTGAATGGCGATAAATTAATCACGCAATTGGAAATAATGATATCGGCGGTGTTATCAGCTACGGGCAAATGTTCGATTTCACCGAGACGAAACTCAACCTGTGAAAAAGCACCTTTTTCAGCATTTTTACGTGCTTTGGAAATCATCGTAGGTGTCATATCGATACCAATCACATGACCGTTCACGCCAACTTCGCGAGCCGCCAAAAAAGCGTCAAAGCCTCCGCCACTACCCAGATCAATCACAGTCTCGCCAGCCTTGAGGCTGGCAATAGCACGCGGATTACCACAGCCCAAACCCATATCTGCACCAGCTGGCACATTGGTCAAATCATCTTCGGAATACCCCAATCGCGTAGAAATCAACGTGTTAATGGCCGCATCATCGGATACACCGCAGCAACTGGCCACCTCACCACAACAACTGCCATCATTGCTCGCTTCAGCCACTTCGGCATACGATTCACGCACATGCTGGCGCACTTGATCCGCATTCACACTCGACTCGTTTTTACTCATCGTGTTTTACTCCGTTCAATTCATCAATGTTTTTAGATTTATTTGATTATCGATATTCAGGCTCAATCATCAGCATTTTAGCCTTGCAAGGCAAGGGCATCAGCTTAGTCCAGCGCTCCACCACAACTCGATCCCTGTCCAGCCGTACAGCCATAACAATGATCCATCACGATGATCGAACGACCACTAATATCCTGCTGCATTAAATCGACCAAATGTGTTGCATTATTCTCGCGATCCTTGATCGGCAGATTTAACATTTGATTGAAATCACAATCATAGACATAACCCTGCCAATCGACGCTAATCAGGCTACGACACATCACCGAAGCCAGATTATCTTCACTATATACCTCTTTAAGCAACTGCATATACGATGCGAATTTACCCTGCGAAATCAATGTACTACCAAAGCGTTTGATCGGCATATTGGTGATGGTAAACAACTGATTAAACGCAATACCGAAACGCAGTTGCAGTTCGCGTTTATAAGCGATTTCCAGTTCGGCTTGATCCGGTGGCAGATTTGCCCCCTGCGGATTATAAACCAGCGTCAGCATTAACTCCGAGCCTTCCATACCGTAACCAAGTTTATTCAAGCGTTGAAGCGCATCGATACTGCTGGAAAACACCCCTTTACCACGCTGCGCATCGACATTATCACTTAGATAACACGGTAAGGATGCCACCACTTCCACCTTATGCCGAGCCAAGAACTCAGCCATATCTTCATAACCATCTTCTTCCAGAATGGTCAGATTGCAGCGATCGATAATGCGTACACCCATGGCGCTGGCTTGCTCGACTAAAAACTTGAAATGCGGATTCATTTCCGGTGCTCCACCGGTGAGATCGAGTGTTTTAATTTGTTGCGCAGCCAGATAATCGAGAACGATCTGCACAGTTTGTTTATCCATAATTTCAGTGCGGCGGGGCCCTGCAGCGACATGACAATGCAAACAACTCAAATTACACAAATAACCGAGATTAACTTGTAATGTATCTGTTTCACCTCTGTTGATAGCAGGAAAATCAGTTTTCAGCAATAATGGCAGTGTTGCATGCATCGGTTGTACCCCTGTTTATTCAAGTGGATGATTCAGTCGAATCTGCAAGACTTCTATTACAAATAGACGCACTATATTTTGATTCTTAAAATCGCCATTTCTATGCTTTATGTACACCAGCCCCTGCACAAGCGAAAGGCACTGAATATATTAGGATTGGTAGGCGATATCACCTGCGATAAATGCTTTCTTCAATTTCCATTTGGAAATATTAGCGCCCGTTCGATCCGAGCGGGTCAAGTTGATGCGCTTTAGACTGGCATCACGAAAATCAGCATCACGCACATTGCTAAACGATAGATTGGCTTCCGTTAAAACAGCACCGCGAAAGTCCGTGCCTTCCATATCACAGCCTTGCAGGTTCGCACCAGCCAGTTTGGCATTTCTCAAATCCTGACCGGATAAATCCAAGCCTCTCAAATCGACTCCACTCAAAGGCCAGCCACTGCTGATACGCGCTTTTAACAATGCCAAATCAATGCGAATGCCATCTTGGTTGGTGTTGATCAGTATTGCCCCATCAAGATTCACGCCTCGAATATCGGCTCCGCTTAAGTTCGCGCCGGAGAAATTACAGCTGGAGAGATTTGCGCCGGATAGATTTGCGCCGGATAAATCCTGGTTTGAAAAATCCAAACCCGATAAATCCGCATTTGCCAGACTCTTACCCGCGTTAATCGCAGCAATCACTTCTGAAACTGTCATATCCCCTCCTAGAAAAAAACTATGTTAGAAAAAACACACCAAAACACAAGTGATAATCATTAAACGCATCCTTCTCAGCATGCAAATCTGAGCGGCTCAGAAATAACCAAATCCGTCGATGGTTTTGACGAGGTCTTTCACCGCCAACATCGACTGATGCAATGCCGCTGTTTCTTTTTTAGTAAGATCGAGTTCGATAATAGCTTCCACACCACTGCCACCAAGCTTGCACGGCACACCCAGATAATAACCATCAACACCGTATTCCCCTTGCAAAAAAGCAGCACAGGGTAAAATACGTTTTTTATCCTTGATAATCGCTTCGGCCATTTGCACCACCGATGCACCCGGCGCATAAAAAGCCGAACCTGTCTTTAAATAGCTGACAATCTCGGCACCACCATTGGCTGTGCGATCACAAATAGCTTCCACACGTTCCGCATCCATTAATTCCGTAATCGGAATACCAGCCATGGTCGAATAGCGCGGCAACGGCACCATGGTATCACCATGGCCACCCAACACACAGGCTCCGACATTCTCAATCGAGACCTGCAATTCCTCGGCAATAAATGCACGCATACGCGCTGAATCCAACACACCTGCCATGCCAATGACTCGCTGTTTGGCAAAGCCGGACACACGCAGTGCGGTATAAACCATGGCATCGAGTGGATTGGTGACCACTAAAATAATGCATTCCGGCGAATGTTTCACGATATTGCGGGTCACTTCTGAAACAATTTTTACATTGATGTTGAGTAAATCATCGCGGCTCATACCGGGCTTGCGTGCAATGCCAGCAGTGATGATGACCAGATCCGAATTGGCGGTATCGGCATAATCCTGTGTGCCCTGCACAAACGCATCAAAGCCTTGAATCGGTGAAGATTCAAACATATCCAGTGCCTTGCCTTGCGGCACGCCTTCGATGACATCAATCATAACGATATCAGCCAGTTCTTTTTGTGCCGCTAAAAAGGCAGCTGTCGCACCGACATTGCCAGCTCCAACCACAGTAATTTTTTTACGATGAACAGCTGATTTATTGATTCCCCGGGTTGCAGACCAACGCATA
>CAZKHV010000144.1:0-3732 GCA_964552605.1 uncultured Zetaproteobacteria bacterium
GTACCAAAAATAAAAGCCAGAGTGACTTAAGTCACTCTGGCTTTTTGCGTTAGGTCTTTGCCCTGTTAGCACTGGTTTTATACTAGTTGGCCTCTTGCGTTGATGCCAAAATATCAACACGAAATACTGGCCTCGGGTATGTTTCTTATCCTGTATTCATCATCGAAATGTTGATATTAAGATTTTAATCGTCGATATAAACAGAGGGGCTTAAGGCTCCGGACGGTTGCGTTGCCGAGTACAAGCCTCCATGTAATCATGCTGTGGGGAGGCCGTTGGAGAACTTTTTAGCAGGGTCGATGGTGCGTCGTACAGAGCAGCAGCGGGTTGCGATATGGATTGCAACACGAAGTGAACGAACTTTTTCAGGTTCGGTGTGCTCGCTTAACAACGGCTGTTTGCAAGCATCGATAGATAAACATTCTCGACGAACTCCAGTCTGTTGTGCAAACATTGGGACATCATTGACTTTTGTAAGTGGCTTGGATGTTTAGAGCATTTCGCGCGCTACCGAAGCAAAACACGGGGAGTTGTTAGGTGTTGAATCATTCATCATTACAATTGGAAACCGAACTTAATGCGGTGATTGCTCGCCAGTTATCCTCATCGGTTGTGATTGCGACCGTCATCGCCGCCCTCATGACCGCAGCCTTATGGGACTCGCTTCACAGTCATATTATGTATTGGTTTACAGCCCTGTTCAGCGTATCTGTTTTACGCCTGAGCTTTGCTCATCTGGCTGGCTTGGCGCGCTATGAAAAATGGGCGCAGCTACCGTTAACGCTCATTACAGCCTTAATCTGGGGTGCAACGGCGCCTTTATTTCTATCCTCTCTGGATACAGAACATCAAATGCTATTGATACTGGTTCTGATCGGTATTGTTGCTGGTAGCAGCAACTCCTATGCCGGCCGTATGCCGCTGTTTTATGCTTTCATGTTACCTATCTTGGTTCCATTGAGCCTGTGGCTGTTTGCCCAAACAGGGCAAGCTTATAGCACGGTGGGGATGATTATTGTCCTTTATATTCTGGCCTTGTCGATCTATACCAAGCGCAATACCCAGCTACTTAAAACCAGCATTATGCAAAACAATCAGCTATCCGATGAAATTAATCTGCGTAAAGCGCATGAACAGCGATTGGAATTGCAACAGCGTATTCTTGATGCTATTGCCCGTCACCGTGGCTCATTGAGCGATATTCTCAATTTTATTGTGCAGCAGGTCGAGGCTGGTCATAGCGCAAGGATTGCTTGCATCGTCTTGCGTAGCGATGATGCAACGCGGCTAATTAAAGGATCGAATTCCAGTCTGCCGCCGGAATGGAATTCGGCTATCGATGGCATTGCAATTGATCGGGAGGCCGGCTTGTGCGGCGTGGCTGCATTTCGTAATGAGCGTGTCATTGCGCGTGATATTGCCACTGACCCCCTATGGGAGAGTTGCCGTTCTGCAACATTGAATCGTGCTGTGAAAGCCTGTTGTGCGGAACCTGTGCGTGATGCCAATGGCGATCTGATCGGTGTGTTTCACATGTCTTATGATGATATCGAGCAACCCTCCGATACCGACTTGAGCCTGTTGGAACACCTGGCCAAGCTGACCAGTTTAGCTATTGATAATTATTACAGCCGCATTGAACTTGATGTTGCCCGCCAACAGCAGGCTGAACTCATGGATACCGTCAAACACAGCTCTGATTTAATCTATGTTTATGATGTTGATGGCTTTATTACCAGTGCCAATGATGCCAGTAGAATCGCTTTTGGTGATAAAATTATTGGCAAGAACATTGCCTCCATAATTGCTCCCGATCATTTGCAGTTGGCGCAGGATATGATGCAGCAAAAATTAACCACGGGTGGAAATACCGTTTATGAATTGGATGTTATCGATGCTCACGATAAACGCCATAATTTGGAAATTAATTCCAGTCTGATCGTGCGCGATGGAAAAACCGTCGGTTTTAGCGGTATTGCTCGCGATATTACGACCCGAAAAAAAGCAGAGGCTAAATTATCCTTACTCATAAAAGCCATTGATGCTTGCCATGAATCTATCATCGTGCTCAATGCCGAAGGTGAGATTGAATTTGCCAATCCGGCTGCGGTCGCACTGTATCAACAGCCTTTGGGCAACATGATCGGCAGTAATGCCGCGCTGTTGCGTGGCGGTATTCCCGGTGATAATACATATCAAGATATCATTGCTACCATTAAGCAGGGCAAGATATGGTGCGGTGAATTGCAGTTTAAGCCAGCCGACAGCGATGATACGTTGCTGATTGCTCGCCGTATTTCACCGATTAGCGATGAGCTCGGGCAAGTTCATCATCAAATATGTATCGACCGGGACATCACCGAGGCCACCCAACGCAACCAGCAACTGGAGCACACGCAACGCTTGGAAAGCCTGGGTGTTTTGGCTGGCGGTATTGCCCATGACTTCAATAACCTGCTGACTATTATCATGGGCAATGCAGCACTGGCCGAATCAAATTTGGCGACAGCCGACAAGCTAGACGTGAATTCAACTGTCGCGCTCTTGTCGCGTGTTCGTGAATCCAGCCAACAGGCTGCCGAGCTGTGTAAACAAATGCTTGATTACGCGGGCAAGGGCAATTTTATGGTTGAGCCGGTCAACGTATCCATCCTGATCCGGGATATGGCTCGCTTAATGGGTGTGTCCATCGGGAAACATGTCACCACACGCTTTGCTCTCAATGAAGATCTGCCGTTGATCGCCGCAGATCCCGCCCAGATTCAACAGGTTATTCTCAATCTCATCACCAATGCCAATGAAGCCATTGGTGAGCAAAGCGGCGATATTATCTTCAGCACAGGCATTACTCAGGCGACTCAGGCCGAGCTCTCAGGCAATCGCACCAATGAGGCTTTGCTTGCGGGTCAATATGTCTATATTGAGGTCTCCGACAATGGTTGTGGCATGGATAGCAACACATTGAAAAAAATGTTTGATCCCTTTTTTACCACCAAGTTTATTGGCAGGGGACTCGGCATGAGTTCCATGATGGGCATTGTGCGCGCCCACAATGGTGCAATTATTGTGCATAGTCAGATGGGAGAGGGCAGCTCTTTTCGTATTTTATTGCCTGCCAGTGCAGAGAGCCATCAGCAGCCGAAGCCGCAGCAAGCCCCTTTTGTACCTGTCGATGATAAGCAGATCAGGGGTACGATTCTGGTCGTTGATGATGAAGAGCATATTCGTGAGATATCCTGCGCTCTTATTCGACATATGGGCTTTGCGGTGCTGCAAGCATGCGATGGTGTTGAAGCCGTCGATGTCTACCGCCAGCATCAGGCTGAAATCACTGGTGTTTTGTTGGATATGACCATGCCGAATATGGATGGTGAAACCTGCCTTGGCATATTAAAAGGAATTAACCCGGATGTTAAAGTGCTACTCTCCAGTGGTTACAGCGAACAAAAGATTAGCGAGATATTCAGCACTCAGGCTCCTACCGGCTTTATTCAAAAACCTTATATGCCGGGCACATTGCAGCAGCAGATTAAACAGCTTACCGAGCAAACAAAATCCCGGGCTGATGCATTAAAATTCAATATTGGCGGGCTATAAGCGGCTAGCCCAAATTATTCATGAATAGTTCGGGCTAGGTGTTTTAATGCGATTAGCCTATGCCTTACGTGAGGCGGACAGGAATACCTTGAGCGGCGAGATATTCTTTACTCTCTGCAATCGTGAATGTGCCAA
>CAZKHV010000145.1:0-1248 GCA_964552605.1 uncultured Zetaproteobacteria bacterium
CCGACTTCGATGTTTTCAACGCCTTCAAACATACTGCTGGGCACCACTTCGGTCAGTTCTTTTTTGTATTCGCCGTACGCATCAATCGCATCAATGCTGACTTCCAATGTATCGTCGGCTACTTTGCCTTCAAGAGCACTCTCAAGACCGGGAATAATATTCTGTGCGCCATGCAAATAAACCAAGGGTTCGGCTTGTTCGGAAGAATCAACAATCGATCCGGCATCATTTTTTAAGGTGTAATGGATCGATACCACTTTATCTTTAACGATTTTCATTTTGGCTCCTGTCTAACAGTTCATCAGCATTACGCATAAATCAGCGCGGCACACTACGCAAGGATTGCTCCCACACAAGTTCAGGCGATTATTTTTCGAGCAGTTCAGCTCCGTTTAATAACCATTGATGTCCTATCGATTGATATCATTTCTTGGCGGGGGCAATAAACAATAGCGGAATATCTTTCGCAGAAATATTTAAGGCCTCCATTTCCTGCAAAAGATGTTTGCGGGTCAATGGAATTTCATCCAGAAACTGTGTTTTACCATCACGAAAGGCTAGGCGCGAAAAAATGCCAATGGCTTTGATATGGCGCTGCAAGGCGGTCAAACGCAGGCATTGATGCCAATGATTCATGTCGCTGAAATAAGCCGAGAGTTCCGCTGGCAGCGTGCTGAAAAACAACTGACTCCAATAGCGGCGTTCATCTTCCGGATAATCCTGATAACAATCATAAAGCAGCGAGGCCAGATCGTAAGTAACTGGCCCCATCACGGCATCCTGATAATCAATTTGTCCCAATGGCAGCCCCGATGCCGGCAACATCAGATTGCGACTATGATAATCCAAATGCACCGGCACACGCGGCAACGCTTGCAGCGTGTGCAGCAAAGGGGTCAGAGCCGTGTAAAAGGATTGCCGTTGAGCATGATCTGCTGAGCTTCCAGTCAGCTGAGGCAGATACCAATCCAGATACAAATCGCATTCACGGCGCATGCGTGCCATATCAAATACTGGCAAATCCATCATGGGACTCGATGCTTGCAAGATATGCAATTGCCGCAGCGCATCGTCGAATAAAGGTTTCATATCGTTGTTTGCCGCACAAAAACGAGCCCATGACTCATCACCGAAATCTTCCAACAGTAAAAAACCCAAGTCGAGATTCTCGGCCTTTAAGCTGGAAACACGCAGACCCGCTCGCTCAAACCAGGCACGCACAGCCAGAAAAGGAGACACATCTTCATG
>CAZKHV010000145.1:1348-3720 GCA_964552605.1 uncultured Zetaproteobacteria bacterium
CTGCATCCGACCGGCTACGAAACGATGCAATCTGAATACGATAAGCATCAGAGTTTGCATTCTTTTTCTGAAGCGCAACAGATTCAACCGGACTGATCTCTGGTGTGATAACACGATTGTTTTTGAGGCTGGCTGGGCTTGTCGTTTTTACAACACGATGCGTTGCTGGTTTAACAATCGATTTCGCCACTGCTTTTATAGCTGGAGCGCTGGAGACCGGAGTCGGCATCACCGACTGCTTGGGTAAGTCTTTATAAAAGCTCAGTTCACCGATCTTGGCATGCGCTCCCTGGTTGGCTTTGTCTTTCCATTGTTGAACCAATCCCTGCAACGTTTCAATCCTAGCCAATTGCAACTGTATTTCGGCATCCTTGATGGCCAGATGTGCAGCCATGGCATCGACATCCTTCTTGTTAGCCGTTTGCTGCAAATCGCCCGTTCCAAGCCAATAACCTGCGGCAAAACATGCGCTGGCAATAAACACAATTGCGACTGCCGTTGCAATGGATTTGGAGCCGGCCGGTTTATCAGCAACCTTACGGCTTGGAGCCTCATTGTGTGCAAAATCCTGACCTGCCATTTATATCTCCATACTCATGCTGAATTGACCGCCCAAGACATACGATTCCATTACATGCGATCCGGTGCAGATACACCGAGTATAGCAAGGCCATTGTATATCACTTGTCTGACGGCGCGAATCAGCACCACACGCGCAGCGCTTAGCGCGGCATCATCACTGACTACTCTGTTTTTATGGTAAAAGCTGTGAAAGTCCGCTGCTAGACGCATAACATAGGTAGCGACACGATAAGGCTCCAAACGCTCTGCTGCTTTTTTCAAGGCATCGGGATAGGCCAATACATTGGCAATCAAACGCTGTTCTTCTGATGCCGTCAGCATAGACAGATCGACAGCGTTCAGATCGTACCCCTCGACCAGATTTGCATCGACACCTTCATCGAGTGCTTTTCGCAGAATTGCGCCAATACGCGCATGGGCATATTGCACATAATAAACCGGATTCTCGTTATTTTTCTCTTTGGCCGCTTGCAAGTCGAAATCCAGCTGGCTCTCAACGCGCCGTGTCATGAAATTAAAACGTACCGCATCGGCACCGACTTCATCGACCACTTCCCGCAAGGTCACAAACGTACCGGCTCGTTTGGACATTTTCACCGGCTTACCATCACGGGTCAGATTCACCATTTGCACCAGGATAACATCCGGTTGGCTTGTCTGCTGGATCAACGCCTTCATGGCGGCTTGAACACGGGTGACATAACCACCGTGATCAGCTCCCCAAATATCAATCATGCGATCAAAGCCACGCTGATGTTTGTCAAAATGGTAAGCGATATCGGCGGCAAAATACGTGGCTGTGCCATCCTGTTTGGCCAGCGGACGATCAACATCATCACCAAAGTCTGTGGTACGAAACAACAGCTGCTCCACCGGCTTGTAATCGGAGACTTCTTTACCCTTTGGAGCGGGTAAGGTGCCGGTATAAACCACACCGTCAGCTTGCAGTTGATCAATCAAGGCCGTGACATGGCCGCCCTTGTGCAGGCTTTGCTCTGAAAAATAATGATTAAACTCAATCCCGATGGCGGCCAGATCCGCTCGAATCATGATCATATTGGCATCAATGGAGGCTTGGCCAATCAATTTCAGACGCGCATCTTCAGGCATATCCAGCAACATCGGATAATCGTGTTCGATCAATATATCCTTGGCAATTTGAATAATATACTCACCCGGGTATGCACCCTCGGGCAACACAATACGCTCACCCTGCAACTCCTGCATGCGCAGCCATACACTATTGGCCAGCACGCCGATTTGAGCACCGGCATCATTGATATAATATTCGCGCTGCACATCGTGCCCGACTGCAATCAAGACATTGGCCAGAGCATCACCCACCACTGCCCCACGCCCATGACCGACATGCATAGGGCCGGTCGGATTGGCCGATACAAATTCCAGATTAATCTTTTGTCGTGTGCTGTTTTGAACAACTCCATCAACACGGCCATAGTGCTCAGCCACTGCGATAATGGTTTTTAATATACTGGCTTCGCTGGCCTGTTTTAAGCGGATATTGATAAATCCGGGGCCTGCGATATCGGCGCTTTCAACCGCTTCCGGCCAGATGACCGTTTGTAAAATTGAGGCGGCGATCTCTTGCGGGCTGCGTTTTAATATGCGCGCTAATGGCATGGCGATGTTGGCGGCGTAATCACCGTGATCTTTTTGTTTCGGGCGATTCAATACAACTTTCGGTATTGCGGTATCGGGATGCTCAAGCAATAACGTTTTCAGTGCTTGTTCTAAGGCTTGTTCCAGTGCTTGTTTCACCATTGTTCTCC
>CAZKHV010000146.1:0-3710 GCA_964552605.1 uncultured Zetaproteobacteria bacterium
CCATTGGGCTGCCGTTTTTTATTTCAAGGAGTAGGAGCGAACGAGTTATTCTTTGGCGTTAATGACTACATCGATACGTCGGTTCATGGCGCGACCTTGGGCGAACTCATTGCTGGCAATGGGGCGGACTTCGCCGTAACCGAGCGCCTTTAAACGGCTGCCATCGGCACCGGCAGCAATAAGAAAGTCACGTACGGACTCGGCACGTTTGAGCGATAACACCTGATTGGGTTTTACGTCACCAAAATTATCCGTATGCCCTTCAATGCGTAAGCTGCGATCCTGATAGATGGACATGACTTCTTTCAGCCGATCGAGCATATCAAAATACTTGGCATCGATTTTACTCTTCGATGGTGCGAATTTCAGACCGGATAAACGCAGCAATAACGAGCCGTCGAGATTGACCAGAATCTCAACTTCATTTGCTTTGAACAGCTGATGCAAACGTTGTTGGCGTTTGCTATCAAAGGTTTCCCGTTCCAGTTTTGCTCGGAAGGCCTCTTTGACTGTCGACATGCGGTTTTGTTGTACTTGCAACATGGTATCGGTTTGAGCGCTAAGTTGGCGTTGCAGTTCTGCTTTTGCCTGTTGTTTTAAACGCACAAGATCCTGCTTGTGTGCCAGCCGTTCAGCCGTTAAGGCTTGATTGTTTTTTTCAATCGCGGCCAATAAGTCCCTGCTGCGAATAACGCTGAGCATGGGGTTGTTTGCTGTACTGATTTGCAAGGCTTTGGCTAGTTTTAGGTTTGCAGTGCGTTGTTTGAGGATAATGCTTTCATGGCTGGAGGTTTTTTTGCGCCATGCTTTCACCTGTTCCGCCATGTGTTTGGCTTCGCGAGCCAGATATAAACCTTGTTCAGGTTTGTTGGGAATAGAGTGAGCTAGTCCATCACTGAATGTGTGCAATTCGACCAGTCTGTCTTTGGCAGCCTGGTATATTTGTGGGGCATATTGTTTGGCACCTGCATTGGCTGCCTTACCGACCGCACTGGCGGTTAACTCAGTCAGTCGGGGTATGGCTTGATTCATGATTTGCCGGAATGCCTGTTGCGCTTTGAGGCCATGAGCCTGACTTTGATTGAGTTGGCCTTGCTCATAGTTGTTGATGGTTTGATTAAACTCAGCTTGGGCGGCTTTGATTTGTTGACGGGGTGAAATGGTCATAGCAGATGACGCTTCGGTAGCTGCGGTAATGTCGAGTGTGGTCACACTATCTTGGCGCAACGCGATCAGTGAGGCAAACTGGCTCATAAATGTCGTGGCGGTTTGTTTGGCTTGGCTTATTTTTTCCTTGGCCTGAGCCAGAGCATGTTGTCGTTCAGCCGTTTTGGATTGCTCATCAGCCAGCATGGCAGCACCCAGATAAGCTTCTGCACGTTTAATACTTTGGGGTGCAAAGCTGGCATACTGCCCCTGCTTGAAGGCATCGATTTGTTGCTGTAATTGTGACAGATCATTTTCTGCCGCTTGTAAGGGGTAAGCCAAAAACAGCAGTGCAGCTATCAGTGCGGTGCGTGAGGAGATTGTTTTAAGCAAGGTTGAGCATCCGTTCCAGCGCCAGCTTGGCCCAGCGCTGTTGTTCATGTGGTACGGAGATTTGATTGCTGACAGGCAGTTGCTGTTCGATATTTTCTTGAATGGAGTGCAGGGCTACGAGCAAGTGTTGTGGGTCGGTTCGAAACATCGTCGAGCACATGCAAATCATCGGTGAAAGAAACCAGATTGGTTTATCTGGAAATTGAATACGCAGGCGATTGACCAGATTAAGTTCGGTGGCAATTGCAAACTTGCTACCGGAGGGTGCTTGTTGCACATGTTTGATAATCATTTCGGTGGAACCAATGAAGTCGGAGACTTCGCATACCGCACGTGAACATTCCGGATGCGCCAGTATTTCGATGTGTTCATGGTTGCGACGCATGGTGGCAGCATGTTCCGGTTTGAACAGCTGGTGTACCGAGCAAAAACCTTTCCACAAAATCAGACGGGCTTGTTCAATCGCCTCCGGACTATTGCCACCGAGTGGCAGGGCAGGATCCCAAACGATCATATCGGAATCGGGTACGCCCATGGCGACGGCAGTATTTTCACCCAGATATTGATCGGGAAAAAAGAGAATCTTCTGGCGATTATTCCAGCTCCATTCAAGAATCTTCTGGGCATTACCGGAGGTGCAAACAATGCCACCATGTTCGCCACAGAATGATTTGAGTGATGCGGTTGAATTGATATACGTTACTGGCGTAACGCTCAAGTCCGGATTGATTACTTCGCTTAACTCAGCCCAACAGCGGTTGACTTGCTCATCATCAGCCATATCGGCCATCGAACAGCCTGCGGCCAAATCGGGAAGAATGACGATTTGTTCATCCGATGTTAAAATATCAGCAGTCTCAGCCATAAAGTGCACACCGCAGAAAATGATATACGGCGCACTGGTTTCAGCTGCCTGTTGCGAGAGTTTAAGTGAATCACCGGACACATCAGCAAAGGCGAAGACTTCTTCACGTTGATAATGGTGGCCGAGAATCAAGACCTGATCAGCCAGTTTAGCTTTCAATGTATTGATTTGCTCAAGGATTTCGGTTTCGGGGGTGTCATATAACTGCGTGAGTAGCGCTTTGGTTTTAGCATTCATAAGCCAAAGTTTCCGGCTGCCTGCTTGGCTTGTCAAATTAAACCGAGATTTGCCGACCTTAAACTCGTTTGCCGTGAAGCACACCGAGGACACTGCTCTGCGTGCAAGCAAGGCCAACTCTCGGTACGCTTCGCTTTGATTTTTGAATTGGAGTGTTTTTTATGCCTGTATATCGTTCTCGTACCACTACCGCTGGCCGTAATATGGCTGGAGCGCGCGCACTTTGGCGTGCGACAGGCATGAAAGACGGCGATTTTGAGAAACCGATCATCGCGGTGGTGAATTCGTTCACACAATTTGTGCCCGGTCATGTCCATTTGAAAGATCTGGGACAGATGGTGGCGCGTGAGATCGAGGCTGCTGGTGGGGTAGCCAAAGAATTCAATACCATCGCTGTCGATGATGGTATTGCAATGGGGCATGGCGGCATGCTGTATTCGCTTCCGAGCCGTGAGATTATTGCCGATTCGGTGGAATATATGGCCAATGCCCATTGTGCGGATGCATTGGTGTGTATCTCCAATTGCGACAAGATCACGCCGGGCATGTTGATGGCGGCACTGCGTCTGAATATCCCGGCTGTGTTTGTTTCCGGTGGGCCGATGGAAGCGGGCAAGGTGACGATTGGTAATCGTGAAAAGCATCTCGATCTGGTTGATGCGATGGTGATGGCGGCCGATGATCGGGAGAGTGATGAAGATGTAGCTGCGGTTGAGCGTTCTGCTTGCCCGACCTGTGGCTCGTGTTCCGGCATGTTTACGGCCAATTCGATGAACTGTCTGGCTGAGGCGCTTGGCTTGGCTCTGCCGGGCAATGGCTCTCTGCTGGCAACGCATAGCGATCGTAAAGAGTTGTTTTTGGAAGCAGGTCGCTTGGTGGTGAAAATCACCAAACGTTATTACGAAAACGATGATGAGTCGGTATTGCCGCGCTCGATTGCGACCTTTGAAGCCTTTGAAAATGCCATGGCTCTGGATATCGCCATGGGTGGATCGACCAATACCGTGTTGCATTTATTGGCCTGTGCGCAGGAAGCTGGTGTCGATTTCACCATGAATGATATTGATCG
>CAZKHV010000147.1:0-3681 GCA_964552605.1 uncultured Zetaproteobacteria bacterium
TGTCTGTGCCGGAGGGATCGCCTTGCCGGCTTTTGGGACAACCGCTTTTCAGATCAGGACTTACGCGACAGCAGTTTGCGTTTGATGTTGCCAATCGCAGCAGTTGGATTGAGTTCTTTCGGGCAGGCATCCATACAATTCATGATTTGATGGCAGCGGTATAAACGGAAGGCATCTTCGACTTGATCCAATCGTTCCCCTGTTGCCTCATCACGCGAATCCACAATCCAGCGGTTGGCTTGCAGCAATGCTGCAGGGCCTAAAAAACGATCACCATTCCACCACCACGATGGGCATGATGTGGTGCAGCAGCCGCATAGAATGCATTCATACGATCCATCCAATCGCGTTCGATCTTCGGGGGATTGCAAACGCTCGTGTTCCGGCAAGGGTGATTCAGCTTGTAGCCACGGTTTAATCTGGCGGTACTGATCAAAAAAATGATCCATATCCACCACCAGGTCACGAATCACCTGCATGCTCGGCAAGGGGCGCACATGGATAGGTTGTTTTAAACCTTCAATCGGCGTGATGCAGGCAAGACCGTTCACGCCGTTAATATTCAAACCATCGGAACCACACACCCCCTCACCGCACGAGCGGCGATAGGTCAGCGTGCCATCGAGTTCCCATTTGATATAATTCAAGGCATCGAGCAATTTCATGCCGGGCTTGAGCATCGGTACGTCAAAGGCCTGCATATACGGTTTGCCATCGCCCTTATTACCGGCTGGATCATGGCGAAAAACGGACAAACGAATCATATCACCCATCAATACACCCGCTTCTTGGGTGGAAAGGATTCCACCGTCATCGGTTTTGTGCGAACCGCTTTATAATCCAGCTCAACCTTACCCGCCTTGATCGAGGCCAGAGTATGTTTCTGCCAATGCTCATCATCACGATCCGGATAATCATCGCGTGCATGCGCGCCTCTCGACTCGGTGCGCGCATGTGCGCCTGCCGCCGTTACCCGCGCCAAAGCCATCAGATTTTCCAACTCCAGTGCTTCCACCAAATCAGTATTAAAGATACGGCAATCATCATCCATGCGGGCATGATTTAAATCATCCACCAATGCTTCGATAGCTTGCATGCCTTCGGCCATCACATCTTCGGTGCGGTAAACACTGAAGTGATCCTGCATAATCGATTGCATGCGATCCCGCACATGCGCGACCTTTGGTTTGCTTTTATCCGCCTTGGTGGAATCAAACCAGCGCTCAACACGATCCACAGCCACCTTCCAGCAATCCGGATCAAGCGGTGGATGATAATGTTGTCCATCCAGATATGCCTGCACCCGCACACCGCAGGCATGACCGAACACCACGATTTCCAACAAGGAATTACCACCCAAACGATTTGCGCCATGCACCGATACACATGCCCCTTCACCAATGGCAAACAGGCCGGGAAACACCTGCTCCTGACCATCGGTGTTTTTATACACTACTTCGGTATCCCGATTGGTTGGAATACCACCCATGGTGTAATGCATGGTCGGCTGCACGGGAATCGGCTCCTTGGTGCAATCGACTCCGGCAAAGCGCAACGCCAGCTCATGAATATTCGGTAGGCGCTGCATGATTAAATCCGCACCCAAATGATCCACTTTCAATAGCGCATGATCTTTATTCGGACCACAACCGCGCCCTTCGCGCACTTCCACAGCAATCGCACGCGATACCACATCGCGACAAGCCAAATCTTTATCCTTCGGAGCATAACGCTCCATAAAGCGCTCACCCTCAGAGTTGAGCAGATAACCGCCTTCACCACGCACGCCCTCTGTAATCAACGGCCCTACATCGGCAATGCCGGTGGGATGAAACTGGAAGAACTCCATATCTTCCACCGGCAGACCTGCCGCCAGAGTCAGCGCACCGCCATCGCCGGTACAAATATGGGCGTTGGTAGTGACTTTGAATACACGTCCGGCACCACCGGTGGCCAGAATCACCACTTTGGCCTGAAACAAATGATACGTTCCATTGGCAATATCCCACGCCATCACCCCATGGCAACCATCGTCATCGGTGATCAGATCAAGGGCAAAGAACTCCTGATAGAAATGTGTACCAGCACGTAGATTTTGTTGGTACAGGGTATGCAGAATCGCGTGGCCGGTTCGATCGGCGGCCGCACAGGTGCGCGAAGCTTGTCCGCCATCACCGAACTGGCGCGATTGGCCACCAAAAGCGCGTTGATAAATCGTACCATTATCCAAACGTGAAAAAGCCACCCCCTGATGTTCCAACTCACGCACAATGCGCGGCGCAGCTCTGCACATGTATTCAATCGCATCCTGATCACCGAGGTAATCCGAACCTTTGACTGTATCGTACATATGCCAATGCCAATGATCGGATTCGACATTGCCCAACGAAGCATTGATGCCACCCTGTGCCGCAACCGTATGCGAGCGCGTCGGCAACACCTTGGTAACTATCGCCACACGATGACCGGCATCGGCCAAATCCAGAGCGCAGCGCATGCCCGCACCACCGGAGCCAATAATCACCACATCATGAAAATGATTCTCCACTTTATCCGTCGATAAATAGGTCACAGCAGCTCCTTGTCTTTATCCTTAAACCCATGCCCAAATCATCGCCAACCACCAAATGCCAAACCCGCTCATCAGCACCAGCATCGAAGCAACCAACGGAATACGCCATGCCAGTACATGCACATAATCTTCCGACATGACTTTAAGGCCAATATAAGCATGAATGATCAACGCAAAAATCAATAGTGTATGCAACACTCGGACAACAATATGATCGAGAATATTCAGCAGCCCCTGCTGATCGATACTGCCCCCGTACACGGCCACCAATAGAAAAAACGCCAACGGCAACAACAAAGCCAGCACCACCGCCGACAGACGCTGCCAATACCAATCGGAAAAACCGCTGTGAGCAGAACCGGGATCTTTGATTGTTTTCATAGCAACAACCCGGCCAGCAATAATGCTGTCACCCCGGCGATAGCCAGCACCAGCTTAGCACTAAAAACCATCATCGCACGGCTATCAGCCCAACCGGCATCAATGCATAAAAATCGAATGCCATTACTAAAATGATACACCAGCGCCACACCGACCAAGCACAATAACAATTTTCCAGGCCACGAATGCAGCCACTCCAAGGCAGCAGCATAATCATCCGGACTGCCGGTCATAGCGTGCAATAACCATAAATATAAGGGTACAAACAGAACCAACAGCAACGCACTAGCACGATGCGCAATGCTGGCCAGCATCGGCGCTCGCCAGCGATAAATAGATAAGCGGGGGGACAACGGACGAGCAGCGACAGTAAACTCCGTCTGCTGTGCAGGCTGATTATCGATATCACGAACACCCATAAAAACAACACCCTCCCTTTTTCCTGCCAACAAGTGAGATCATACTATATCACAGCGTAACTGTACCAGCCTGTTCAATATGTTGACGCAAATCGGCCACCTGCTTGGCCAATTCCCCGGCCAAATACCAACCGCTGCATTCACCGGCTTTGCCATGCAATGCCACAGCAGCCGAAATCAACAGCCCCAAATCAGCCTCACTATCCACAGCTCTGGCCAACTGTGCCCCAATCATACCGGCCAACACATCACCGGAACCGGCAATCGCCAATTGCGCCGAACCGAAGGGATTGAGATAAATATCACCAG
>CAZKHV010000148.1:0-3647 GCA_964552605.1 uncultured Zetaproteobacteria bacterium
CTAACCGCGCTGCATGCGCACATCAAGCTTATCGCGCAGCGCATCACCCAGCAGATTCACGGCCATCACCAGTGAAAACAGAATCAAACCCGGCCACACCACCAGCGCTGGCTCAACCAGCATCAAGCGTGTGCCTTCACGAATCATCGTACCCAACGATGCGTCAGGCGGCTGCACTCCGACACCCAAAAAGGACAAACCAGCCTCACCAATAATTACCGCAGCCACACCAAAGCTCGCTTCAATCAACAATGCTGCAGCAATATTGGGCAACAGGTGAAACAACGCGATATAGGGTGCTGTTGAGCCATTGGCCACCGCCGCTTCAACAAACGCCACCGACTTAAACGATAACACCTGCACCCGAGCTAAACGCGCAAACCCTACCCAGCCCACCACAACCAGCGCCATGACCAGATTCTCAATGCCAGGACCGAGCATGGCAGCCAGCGCAATGGCCAACAAAATTCCGGGAAACGACAACACAACATCGGCCAAACGCATCAGCAAGGCATCCAACCAGCCTCCAACCCAGCCAGCCAGCATACCAATACTGATACCAATCATGCCACCCAAAGCTACGACAGTAACACTCACCATCAGCGAGAGCTGCAAGCCTTCGGCAAGCCTGGCCAACACATCGCGTCCAAGTGCATCGGTGCCCAGCAAATGCGCCCTGCTCGCCCCGGCAAGCACAGCATCGAGATCAATGGCATGGCCATCCACGGCATCAGCACCGAACGCCTTAAACAGTGCCAAGAGCAATATCAGCAGCGGCAAAGATAAGCACAACGCCACCAGGCGAAGGCTGGATTTAGACATGACGTTGCCTTGGATCAAGCCATAAGCCGAGCAAGTCCGCAGCTAAATTAGCCAGCACATAAAAAGCGGCAATAATCAATACACAGCCTTGCACCAGCGGGTAATCACGGCGTTGAATGGCTTCGATAGTGAGCAAACCAAGGCCCGGCCAATCGAATACGGTTTCCGTGATCACCGCCCCACCAAGCACAGCCCCCAGCTGCAATGCAAACATAGTAATCACCGGCACCGCAGCCAAGCGTGCCGCATGCCGCCACCACAAGCGTTGCTCAGAAATGCCAAAAGCGCGTGATGTGCGGATAGCATCCATGCTCATCGCTTCCAGCCATGATGAGCGCGCCATGCGTGATAAAATAGCCGCCAACGCCGTGCCGAGCGTGATGGCAGGGAGAATCATCGAGCCCGGCTGATCCATGCCGGATACCGGCAACCAGCCCAACCCGACCGCAAAAATCAGCATCAACACCGGCCCCAACCAAAAATTAGGAATCGACACACCAAGCAATGAAAAACTCATGGCCGCCATATCCGGCATTTTACCGGCATGGCGTGCTGCCCAATACCCCAAGGGTAATGCCAACACGATAGCCAGCAGCAGACTGGTCAATGCCAGTTTGGTCGTGGCCGGCACACGCTCCAGGATGCGCTCCAGCACTGGCCGATGATCAACCAGGCTCGTGCCCCAATCACCAGCAAGCAGACCCGTTAAATAATGGCTGTATTGAAAGAGAATCGGTTCATCCAAATGCAGAGCTTGACGCAGCGCTTCACGATCTGCGGGCATCGCTGTTTCACCGAGCAACGCATCAACCGGATCGCCGGGCACCAAGTGCAGCAAAAAGAACACCAGCGTAGCCACACCGAGCAGAGTCGGAATGGCTTGTAATACGCGTGTTATTACGATCTGCCCAAACATGGCGGCAGCCTAGCAGTGATTAATCTGAATAGTTACAGAGAGGTGAGTGCTGCCATTTGTTCATCGGCCCAATGCATGGCTTCCACCTGCAAGCGGGTCAGGTCGATGTACGAAATGCGTCTGCCATCATCGGTGAATGCTTTGATGAAATCCCAATCGGCCTGCTCAATAGCAAAGGACAATGCCAATTTCTTACCCATCGGCGAGTTGAGATCAATCAAACCATTATGCACATGATCAACCAGACTGATTTCCTTTAATGATTCTTGCATGGAGCAATCTAGCAATGCATCGAGAATCGAAAACAGCCCCATCATGAAATCATCATCGACAATATCTTCGCCTGTATGCCGGGCCAAGGCTTCCAGAAAACGTGCTCGCCACAAGGCCTGACGAATCAGTTCTGGTGGCTTATTTTCACCGAGTGAGGTCATTGCAAGCAAGGTCAGCCAGCGGCGAATATTATTCAACCCCAACAGACTTAAGGCTTGCTCAATCGATTGCACTTCACGTTTTAAGCCGAAAGCCGCCGAATTGATATATTTAAGCAAACGATACGACAGCGTGACATCCTGACGCACCACGCTGAACATCTCATCAATGGAGATAGCCGTCATGGCTTGCTGCATAGCTCGCAAAATAGACATGCGTGATTCTGGTGGCTTGATGCCGGAAACGGTATCCGGCTTGCAAAAGAAATAACCTTGATAGAAATCAACATTGATTTGCTTGGCTGATTCCATGCTTTTGTAACTGTCAACTTTTTCTGCCAAGAATTTGACGGGGTAGTGTCGAAATTCTTTTACAATGGCTGCCGGGTCCTCAGCTTCCAGCCAATCGATTTTAATCACATCGAGATATTCGATAAAGGGGCGCGCGCTTTCAATATCGATCACATCATCCAAAGCTAGTTTATAACCTTTATCTTTCAAACATTGGCAGGCAGTCAGCACCGCGCTCGTAGCAGGCACGGTTTCTAATATTTCAAAATAAATCAGTTCGGGAGGCAAAGCTTGTGTCAGCTCGGTTTCATTCAGCAAGAATGATTCATCAACATTAAAAAATACCGGTAAAGAGCCAGCTACATTTTCCAAGCCCAGATCAATCAAGGTGTTCACCACAACCTGTGCAGTCATGGCTGCACTGTCTGTACGGTCAGTGTTGCGATACAGCAACTCATAAGCAGAAACACGAAAGTCACGATCAAAGATAGGCTGACGACCGATGATAATTTCATTTGACATAAACTCTCCTCAAACCGTGCAAACCAGATATTCGAATATAATCCCAGACAGCAACAACTATGCCATGGCCATATAGCCCTTGCCATCATCAGCCCACCTCGACAGCTTATCGCTTATGCAAACATCGCAACAGACTGATGCTCAACAACACTTTGATCCGCAAGAAATTGCCAAGTTTGAAGCTATGGCCGAAGAATGGTGGGATCCAACGGGCAAGTTCAAACCCTTGCACCGAATCAATCCGCTGCGGCTGGATTATATTGCGCGCCAATTGAATATCGCCGAAGCAACCATCCTCGATGTCGGCTGTGGTGGTGGTTTGCTGGCCGAAGGCATGGCATCTCGCGGTGCAACGGTGACCGGCATTGACCGCTCCCCCAAAGCATTGAAGATCGCCAAGCTGCACAGTGAACAATCCGGTATAGCCGTTGAATATATTGAAAATGATGCCGAACTATGGGCGGCAACACATGCAGAGCATTATGATGCGGTAACCTGTCTGGAAGTGCTCGAACATGTGCCCGATGTACCGCGTACTGTGGCGGCCTGTGCAGCCATGATCAAACCTGGCGGGCATTTCTTTTTTGCCACCTTAAATCGCAATCCGACTTCCTACATCAAGGCCATTTTAGGCGCTGAATACATACTTGGCTGGCTACCGAAAG
>CAZKHV010000149.1:0-3644 GCA_964552605.1 uncultured Zetaproteobacteria bacterium
TAAAGGGTAGCGTCCCGTTTAGTTGTTTAGTTCGTTTAGTTAACGCAATTGTCCCGAGGGCGCGCCACTCACCCCTTGCGTAATGTTTCAAGGAACTGACGAATACCATCCTGCACATCCGAGGTGCGCTGAGACATTGAATCAGCCACCGCAATCATCTCATCCGAGGATTTATCCACCCCTCCGGCTGAACCCGCCAACTCACTCACCGCAGTACGCGCATCACCCATACTCATATCCGCCTGTTGTGCAGCATCGGAAATTTCTCGTCCTGCCAAGGCCTGCTGCTCCATCGCTTCCGCTACGCTGGACGTAAAACCGTTAATATCACGGATCGTACTACTTATTTTGTTGATCGCTGTTGTGGCATTCTCGCTTTCCGTCTGAATGCCTTCCACCTGCTCACGAATCTGACTGGTCGCACGCGAGGTCTGATTGGCCAGCTCTTTGACTTCACCCGCTACCACGGAGAAGCCACGTCCGGCATCTCCGGCTCTGGCTGCTTCAATGCTAGCATTGAGCGCCAATAAATTAGTCTGCTCGGCAATTTCAGAAATCGTTCCCACAATCGAACCAATTTCATTGGCCACTCGCGTTAACTCTTCCATCATCCGAGTCGCAGCTTCAGCTTCAACCACCGCTTGAGCAGACACCCCCTGAGTATCGGAAACCTGACGCGATACATCAGCAATCGTCACACTCATTTCTTCAATAGCAGCAGCAGTGCTATTGACATGCGAGCTACCCAAATCCACACCATGCATCGCAGCCTCACTTTGCGCCGCCAGAGCATCCGAGATCGCATCCATCTCATTGGCCGCACTACTCACGTCATGTGCCTGACCGGCAAGGCCTGCAACCAAGGAACCGACATTGGTTTCAAATGCATCTGCCAATGTCGCCTCTGCTTCGGCTTTATCAACTGCCGCCTGCTGCTGTTCTTGCTGGCGCTGGACAGCCATGTTTTTGCCCTCAAATATTTCATATTGCAAAATCGACTGCATGATTTTCATATCATCGACAATATCACCCAGTTCATCAAAAGCATGTTTCACTGGCATAACACTGTAATTGCCTTCCACAATACGCTGCATACCATCCACGATCTCATGCAAGGGTTTCAATGTTTTCTGCATCATCAACAGCGCCAGCAGCAGCGAACCCACAATTCCAAATGCAATCAGGCTAAGGATAATATAATACGTCTTCGAAACTGCGCGCATTTCCGTTTGCAACAGCGCGGTAAGACTTTCATCCATCATATCATACAAGTGCAGTGATGCGGCAATCGCATCGGTGCCGGCGGAAAAATACGTATCACTGGAAATGCTAATATCCGTTGCATCCAACAGATCATTTTTGACCAATTTTAAATACTGATCGGTACTCGTGCTCAACGTCAGCATGGGTTGCGATAATGTTCCACGCAAAGCTGGATTGAATTTATCCACCACTTGTTCAACTTCACCGAGCAAATGATCGCGCTGCAACTTGGCTAGCACATACAGCTCCAGCAAAGTATCACGTTGCTCTTCTGTCACGTTAGCCGCTGCAGCAACCCCGCTACCCAAGCCCCGCAAACGCCCCAAGTATTCATCCAAGCGAGGAATAGCCTTGGCCATAAACTCACCCATCCGAGCAATCTCAGGCGCTGAATCCGTGGTCAGTTTACCCTCATGCAAGACATCCGAAGCCAAAACCAGCAAACCATCGATCACAACCGTATGCAAACGGAAACTCTCGTTCGCCGCCGAACCCTTCCATTGACTTTTCACCCGTGCCCATTGGCTCTGCAAAGCGGTCACCTGATCCAATAACTGGGGAAACGGTGCTGCACTAGCCGTATCAGCCAGAGACTTAAACAGCCCGTCAATTTTTTGTTCATTCTCTGCCAATTTTCCGGCAAGTGCCGTATTGCCCTGTAAATAAGCATTACCCATACCGCGATGCTGCGGCACAAATTCCAGAACCTGCCGCACCGCAGTAATCAACGGCACAGCCGCCACTCGCAACTCAATATTATTCTTTTCCTGCACCAAGCTTTGAACAAACATAGCACCAACGGCAAACAAGGTAATTAACGAAACAGCCGCAGCCATCAGCATCACCGATTTAAGTTTAAGTCTTTTGATCCAACTGCATTGGGTTGTCGAAGGCAGCGTTGCCTTGCCTGCATTCACATCACGATAAAGCTGATCGGCAGCATCAATCTGTGCCTGCGTTGCTGCAGTGCGCACAGAGATATAACCGGACATCTGACCAGATGCATTGTACTCCGGCGAAACATTGGCGACCACCCAATAATAATCGCCATTTTTACAACGGTTTTTAACCAATCCGGTCCACGGTTTTTCTTCTGCAATGGTATCCCATAAGTCCTGAAAAGCCGCAGCAGGCATATCCGGATGGCGTACGAGATTATGCGCTTTATCCTTCAATTCATCAGCTGAAAAACCCGCAATATCACAAAATGACTTATTGGCATACACAATACGCCCTTTCAAATCGGTACGCGAAACGAGAAGATCGTCCGCTTGAATTTTATGTTCGATTTGTGTGACAGGTTGATTGTTACGCATAATTCCCTCGCCGTAGTGCTTGTCTGACAGACAACACTGAGCTACATAAAGAAAGAACCATGCCAAAACGCACTATTTATACGGTTACTTTCACCCGGCCAGGAATCTGTCGGACTTAGGGTGATCGTAGCGAGTAGGTAGGGGAAAATTGTCGCTCAGGACTTTTGCAAGTCGCTCTTTAGAATTCAATCGTTGGGTACGGGCTAACGCGACTTACCTCCCCATTCAACTGTTCACGGATGATCTGACTCAACTGCGGAACCGCAAAGGTTTTTTTCCAACAACAGGTATTTGAAAGCCATCTCTCTGGCCAATTCACCGCAACTATCATAGGAGGATAAGCCCTTGCCCTTATTCGCGTTCATTCGTGTGCATTCGTGGTTCGCTTCGCTCTCACGATCTAACCTTATTCGTTCGGCAAGGCCTTGGGCATCATAAAGTGCAAACGTGGCGGCTCATCCTTAAGCAACACAGCCTTCAAACCACTGCTATTGTAACTATACTCATCCACCCCTGCGGATAGATTTTTCACCCGATCTGGCTCGCCAAAACGCGCTTTCAGAGTGGATGCCGAGACAATCAAATTCGGAATCAAGGTCAATGCAACAACCGTTGCACTGCGCGCCCGACTAACATCATCAGCCGCCAAGTTCATCCGCGCAACACTATCCGGATAGAGATGTGGCACAGTGGCGCGCGCCTCAATCTCCTTTAGCTCGGTTTCATCCACATCGAGCAACAACACAACCTTGGTATGATCGGCAATAGCTGGAAAGAATGCTTCCAGTTTTAAACCGGCTTTGGCATGCCCCAGCGGATAAATATACAGTGCCACATCACTTTTGCTTTTAAGAATCGTTTCAGCCTGCTGCAATGTCGTCTGTCCCAAGGTCAACCCCAACACATGCAAATAGCCCTGAGCATCCACATGAGTGGCAGCAACAGCTCCATCCCCCTGTTGATAACGCCCACTACTCCAAACAAAAACAGCCGCCGTCAGCAGCACTACAGCCAAAATCACCCACAAGGCGATACGGTCGTGCGAATTACTTTTTTGTTTCGATG
>CAZKHV010000150.1:0-3623 GCA_964552605.1 uncultured Zetaproteobacteria bacterium
TTGAATTGTTTGCATTCGGATTACTCGGCAATGGTGCGGTTGCAGTCAATATGGCCACCTTGATCGTAAAGCTGGCACTCACGCCACTGGTTGGCGTACAAGGCATAGAGACTGGATAAGCAGGCAGAGTGGTTGTCGTCGTAAAGGTACAATTCGATGCAATCACCGGCGCATAATCATTGGCATCATTTTGCCAGAACTCCAACACCTGTTCCGCCAGATGCACCGCCGTCAATCGCTCCCGATCCACTTGGCCGCTGCCTATCACACCGATCGAGAAACCACCCAGCGACAGGACTGCAACCGAAATAATGGTCAATGAAACCATGATTTCGATCAAGGTAAAGCCCCGCTGTGGCGAGTGTTGCGCATGCACGCTGTTATCCTGGTTCTGCATTATGGGCACAGATGCGGATCGCTGCACGGTGCCAGGGTATCACTTGCAAGGCAAAGCCTGGCACGGCCAATCTGATTGATGGTGATGCGTTTGGTAAAACCCGAACTGCAAAAATCGATTGTTGTATTGCCCACCGTTCCACGACTCCTGAAATTTAATGTATTAGGTTTTGTGCTCGAGTTCTTCTTGGTGAGCGAGAGATTCGATGAAAAGCCACTGTATTTCACCGTTACCTTTTTCTCCACGCCCGTCGTGCCCGCATCAAACACATAGGCATTAGCCACATTACCATTGGCATCAACGCCAAACTTAATACTCACCACTCGATTCTCCGCCAGCGCGCGCACTCGCGCTTGTTTCATGTGCGATAACAAAGCCTGAGCCGCATTACGTACCGCTTGGCTCTCGATATTGGCTGAAAATGAAGGAATCGCAATCACCGCCACAATGGCCATAATCGCCATCACAATAATCACTTCAATCAGTGTAAAACCCTGCTGTTTCCTCGATAAAACAGGCTTGCATAAAACTGCACCTTGCCTGCCCTGATTGCTTCCGCTTAGATTCCGATTCATGCGCATCTTTTCTCTTATCGCCAAAATCGTCCTCTCCTTAAGTATTCTCATGGTGATTACCATGACGGTAGCTTATATGGTTTTCTCCAGCAATCTACCCGAATTAAGCGCTCTATCCGAATATCGGCCAGCTCTGGTATCACGCGTGTACAACACCAAAGGAGAATTACTGGCCGAATATGCGGACGAACACCGCATCCTTGTACCGTTCAATGAAATCCCCAAACAATTGGTCAACGCCTTTCTGGCGGCCGAAGATCAACAGTTTTATGAACATCCGGGCATCAATCCGGCACGTATTTTATCTGCCGCTTTAGCCAATATTCGTGCCGGCCACACGGTTCAAGGTGGCTCAACTATTACCCAACAGGTGGCTAAAAACTTTCTATTAACATCGGAAAAGTCATACACACGTAAAATCCGTGAAGCCATTTTGGCTTATCGCATTGAACAGGCTTTTTCCAAAGATGATATTCTCTACCTCTATCTGAACCATATTTATCTCGGTCGCGGCTCCTATGGTGTGGCTTCTGCCGCATGGCGTTATTTTCATAAAAGCCTCAATGAACTGACCCTTGCCGAATCGGCCACCCTTGCAGGCCTACCCAAAGCGCCAGGTAAATACGCCCCTCACCTCAAACCTAAAAAAGCCACCCAGCGGCGCAATCTTATTCTAGGTTTAATGCAAAGGAATGGCATGATTGATGAAAATACAGCTGATCGTGCCCGCCAGACCCCACTGTTTGTCGCTCCCCTGCAAGCCCCCAAACTCAAAGATGCCTACGCCGATCAAATTTATCGTGAATTAAGCGATCGCTTCGGCCTGAAAACACTGCGCCGTCAAGGTTTAACCATTATCGTACCGTATAATATCGAAGCCCAGGATGCAGCCATTCATGCTGTGCGTCGTAATGTGCTGGAAGTCGAGCAACGGCAATATTATCGTTATCCCGTTCATCATCCGCGCAGTGCATGGCCTGAATTACTAGCCACATGGCGTAAAAACAGTGCATCACCCTCCGATAGCACACTGATCCCAGCGCTGGTAGAAAAAGTCGATAAAAAAGGCAGTCTCACAATCAACGATGGCCAACGCATCTGGCATTTGAAAAAGCCCCGCTGGCATTGGAAAACACTTAAATCTTACAAAAAGGACGGCCTCGATAAAGCTGCGCTTGCCGCCTTAAAGCTACGTCCTCGCACCTGGGTAGCGGGCGATGAAATACGTTTGCAAGGCGCACAAAAGGGCGGTGTTCGTTTGGCTCAAGAGCCATCCATTGAATCTGCGCTCTACGCTATCGATCTCAAACGCGGCACCGTGCTCGCACGGGTCGGCGGCTACCACTACAAAACCAGTGGATTTGATCGTGTTGCCAAAGCCAAACGTCAACCGGGCAGTGCTTTCAAACCCTTTCTCTACACCTCCGCCTTGGCCAGCGGCTCCACTGCTGCAACCATCATCATGGATACTCCAGTGATCTTTGAAAACAGTCAAAACAACGATTTTTGGCGGCCAGAAAATTACAAAAACAAGTTCGCAGGCCCTGTCACGCTACGCAATGCACTGGAGCATTCGCGCAATCTGGCATCCATTAAAGTATTGCAAAATGTCGGCATCAAACGCTTTTTGAATGACCTTGAAAGCTATCCTTTCGGGCATCCGTTCCCAGCACAACTGGCTCTGGCACTAGGTGCGACCGAAGTCACACCGGAAACGTTAACCGAATCCTATGCGATACTGGCCGATCATGGCCGTCGTTGGAAGCCGGTTGCGGTCATGCAGGTTCAGGATCGCAATGGCAAAACATTGCACCGCGCCGTAGCCGGACAGCGCTGTCAGGTCTGTCATGTGGATCCGGTCATGAGTGTGAATGAATCCATGCGCCCGTCTGAACAGGTGATAGACCCCATCGATGCCTTTCTAATTACCAATTTAATGAAAGGTGTCGTCCAGCATGGTACAGGTCGCCGTGCCCGCGCTCTCAAACGACCGGCAGCAGGTAAAACCGGCACCACCAACAAACAGGTCGATGCCTGGTTTATGGGTTATACACCGCAAGTGCTTACCGGCGTATGGACTGGACGCGATAGCCCAACGCCTATGGGTCGGCGTGAAACAGGAGCCAAAGCAGCATTACCAGCCTGGCTCGATGCCATGCAAGCCTTTCACAAAGGTCGAGAGGTGCGTGACTTTATTCCACCATCAGGCATTGAATGGGTCGCCATTGATACCAAGACCGGCCTGTTGCCGGGGCCTGACAGTGAAGATATTTCCCTGGAAGCATTCCGAACCGACACGGCTCCGACTGCAACGTCTCCAGCTATTAGCACAATAGACAACAAACAAGACAATCCAGAATCAGGTTTTTTTGAACTGGGACTGTAACTCTATAAAGCGTACGTCTCAGACAACTATGCGGGCAGAGCAATACCTAACAGCTTACCGCAGAGTACGCTGAGAAACGCAAAGCAAAGACAAAAACAGATGCACTTACTATAGTGGTTCAAGTTTAGATTTACCGTCACACCCTAGGCTAGCTTCTCTGCCGCAAGCGGCATTCACCTTCTGCCCGAGTTCTTTTATCGGGCATCCACATACGATTCAAATTAGAAAGACAATGGATTCCCGTCTTCACGGGAATGACGAGCGG
>CAZKHV010000151.1:0-3618 GCA_964552605.1 uncultured Zetaproteobacteria bacterium
TGGTACCGAGAGCCGGAGTCGAACCGGCACGGCCGTGAAGCCACTGGATTTTGAATCCAGCGTGTCTACCAGTTTCACCATCCCGGCAGACTGAGATGTTTCAGCAGGATTGAATAACAATACGCTGCCGAAAACGTCGCGAAGCATTGTCATCCGATGGCAAACTGTCAAGGGCTTGATTGTTTTGCTCTGTACTGGGCTGGGTAGGCTTGCAATCTGATTAAAATCGACAAGCATGATGGCTATGAATACACAGACTCCAACTCAAACGCAAACTGATTTTGATGTGGTGATTGCCGGGGGGGGCGCGGTTGGTGTGATGCTGGCCTTGTCCTTGCAGCGTTTGAATTATCGGGTTGCAGTGATTGAATTGCGTGCGCCATGTTTTGCTTCGGCTAATCCGGAGCGTGTGGTGGCCTTGAACTATGGCTCGCGTTGCCATCTGGAAGCGCTGGGCTTGTGGGATGCTGTGGCTGCTAGCGAACTCGGTGATATTCGTCATATTGTGGTCTCGGAACCGGGTAACCGTGGGCAGGTTGATTTGCATGCGCTGGAGACGGAACTCGCGAATATGGATGCCCTGGGTTATGTGGTGGAGATGGGACAGTTGCTTGAGCCGATGTATCAGGCCTTGCACGATTCGGATGTTGAACTGATGAGTCCTGCTGGTGTTGAATCCTATGAGCTTAAAAATGATCAGGTGCATATTCAACTGCGCTGTGGCACAGAACAATTGCATTTGACTGCAGCGTTGCTGGTCGGTGCGGATGGTAGCTTTAGTCCGGTTCGCGCCATGGCGGGTATTGATACCTATGGCTGGGATTATAATCGATTTGGTTTAGTGGCTTCAGTTCGTTGTGAGCATGGTCATCATGATACGGCGTATGAATGTTTCCGTTCGTCCGGCCCTTTGGCTTTTTTACCCTTGTCGGATGGTCGCTTTTCGATTGTCTGGGCGGCGAGCCCGGGCGAAGCTGCGGCATTGCTGGCCATGGATGATGCAGCATTTATGGTGGCATTGCAGCGCGCGGCCGGAGCTGCAACGATTCAACACATCGGTGCGGTTGTCGAAGTATCCAAACGCGCCAGCTTTCCGTTGGAGTTGAGTGTTGCAAAATCATTCACAGCAGGGCGTGTTGCTTTAGTCGGCAATGCAGCACATACCATTCATCCGGTGGCCGGCCAGGGTATGAACCTGGGGTTCCGCGATGTGCAGAGCTTGATCGAAGTGTTGAAACGGGCGCAGACACAACAAAAAAATGATTATTGCGATCCGGGTCAATCGATTTTACTGCAAGCCTATGCTGAAAAGCGGCGGCTTGATGTTGCTACGGTAGCGGGCTTCACAGAATCGATGCTGCATGTGTTTTCGAGTCGTGTGCCGGGTATGAAATGGCTGCGTGGTATGGGGTTGGATAAGCTGCATGATGTGCCGGCTCTGTCTGGCTTGTTGTTGAAGCAAGCCTCCGGAGTGGGACAGATGTCGAAAACGAAAACGAAAACTAGAGGCGCTGAATATGAGGAGAATACGCAATGAATGCACATAATGTTGATGTGATCATTGTGGGCGCGGGCATGGTTGGTCTGGCTTTGGCTTGTGCCTTGAAAGATACCGGCTTGCAGGTGGTGGTGATTGAGCGTGGTGAGCCGCCAGTGCGTTTGTCGCTAGGGCGGGATTGCCGGGTATCCGCGATTGTGAAGGGCAATGTGGAAATTCTCAAAGGGATCGGGGTCTGGCAATACATGCAAGCCGATGCCAGCCCGATGCGGACGATGCGTGTCTGGGATAACCAGCAAGCCGGTGGTATTCGTTTTAATGCTGCGGAGGTTGGTTCGGAAGCCTTGGGTTATCTGGTGGAGAATTCGGTTACGCAGGGCGCGATGCATAAGGCATTGCTCGATAGTGATACGGTGGATCTCTATTGTCCGGCTGAGATAAGTGAGATCGAATGGTATGATAATGATGCCGGTTCGAATGATGCTCAGGAGCGGGTTCGCTTGTCTTTGGCCGACGGGCGGGTATTGCGAGCGCCATTGATTGTGGGGGCCGATGGGCCGCGCTCATGGATACGTGAGCAGGCCGGTATCCAATGTTGGCAACGTGATTACGGCCAGAAAGGTATTGTTGCCACCGTGCGTCCCGAGCATCCGCATCGCGGTCATGCTTTTCAGCGTTTTTTGCCTACGGGTCCTTTGGCGATGCTGCCGATGACAGATGATCTTTGTTCGATCGTGTGGAGTGCCGATACTGCAGAAGCGGATCGTTTGATGGCCATGTCGGATGCTGATTTTCTCAATGCCTTGAATTTAACCTTCGGCCCAATGCTGGGTCGAATTACCGAAGCTGGTGATCGCGCGGCTTTCCCACTCAAAGCTCAGCTGGCCAAACATATCGTGCGCCAGCGTGTGGCACTGGTGGGCGATGCGGCACATTGTATTCACCCGCTGGCCGGCCTCGGTGTGAATTTGGGTTTAAGGGATGCCATGGTTCTGGCGCAGGAAATTACCGATGCGCATCGCTATGATGAAGATTGGGGTGAACTGGATGTATTGAACCGGTATATGCAACAGCGAATGCCGGATGTGTTGTCGGTGATGGCTTCGATGGAAGGCTTGCATCAGGTATTCACGGGCTCCTTGCCGGGCTTGCAAGGTCTGCGTGGTTTGGGCATGCGTTTGATGGGCAATGCCGGTGGCATCAAAGAGCTGCTGATGCGCAATTCCACGGGTCTATCTTTACCTGTTCCAAAACAGATTAGTTAGATTAGTTCGATGCGTTTGATCCGTCTGACACGCTAGTTTTTTTTACGACATGGATGATTTGCAAACATGGCAATATATTGTCATCGGGCTTGTATTTGTCTGGACGGGTTTTGTGCGCTCTGGTCTGGGCTTTGGTGGCGCGGCGCTAGGTTTGCCTCTGTTGCTGCTGGTGATCGATGATGCGTTGATCTGGTTGCCCTTGATTGGCATACATTTGCTATTTTTCTCATCGATTACCGTCAGCACACGCATGCGTCATGTCGACTGGCTTTATCTTAAAAAAGCTATGCTGATCATGATTGTCCCCATGCTGATCGGTGTGTTCGGCTTACTTACCTTTCCGACGCAGTGGGTGACGGTGTTTATTTATTTGACCACCTTGTTTTATGCCTGCTGCTATGTGTTCAAGTTTCAGATCGGCTCACAAGGGCAGAGCAAGAAAGCATGGGCGGATTATGCATTGTTGGTGGGTGGCGCTTATGCCGCTGGTGTATCCTTGATTGGCGCGCCCTTGATTGTGGCTGTGTTTGTCCATCATGTTGCCAAAGAGCTGCTGCGCAATACTCTGTTTGTACTGTGGTTTGTGTTGGTGGTGATCAAGTTGTCGGTGTTGTGGTCAGTCGGTGTGAACTTTTGGTGGCTGCATCATCTCTGGCTGTTACCTTGCGCGGGCATTGGTCATGTGGTTGGACTTAAATTGCATGATGCCTTGATGGCCGGGGATGCGAGCGAGTTCAAGCAAGTGATTGGTTGTGTGTTGGTGGTAATTTGTGCGGTTGGATTGTGGGGTGTGGCGTGAATTTTGGGAATATAGATGGCTGGCAGATGATGGGCTCGTTGGCGGCCTTGGCATTT
>CAZKHV010000152.1:0-3608 GCA_964552605.1 uncultured Zetaproteobacteria bacterium
TGACCATTTCCTCTGATCCGAAACAAGTCAAGCAGATCTGCTTCGACAACATCAATGTGCCTGATATGAATACTCTGGCAGTGGCGCGTGCGCATGGCGCGTATGCCTTTTTGCCGACGGTGTTGAAAGAATTCAGCTCCAATAAAATTATTGATGAAATGAAAACATCCGGCCTGCGAGGACGTGGTGGTGCCGGTTTCCCAACTGGACTGAAATGGTCTTTTGTGCCACGCAATACAGGTAAACCAATATATTTGTTGTGCAATGCCGATGAAGGTGAACCGGGCACATTCAAGGATCGCGATATTATGCGCTTTGATCCGCACCTGCTCATTGAAGGCATGATTATGGCGGGCTTTGCACTTGGCGTAAACGATGCCTACATTTATATTCGTGGTGAATTTCTGCATGAAACAAATGTCATGAATGCTGCGATCAAAGAAGCGTATGCGGCGAATTTGTTGGGTAAAAACATTCTGGGCTCTGATTTTAGTATGAATCTGGTTGTGCATCGTGGGGCAGGGGCTTACATCTGCGGTGAAGAGACCGCCTTGATTGAATCGTTGGAAGGCAAGGCTGGTCGTCCGCGTTTTAAACCACCATTCCCTGCGGTTGAAGGCTTTTATGGTTGCCCGACCGTGGTCAATAATGTTGAAACGCTGGCAACAGTGCCTGCAATTTTAGAGTTTGGTGGTGATTGGCATGCTGCGATTGGCATTCCGAACAATACCGGCTGCAAGATATTTTCAGTCTCAGGTCATGTGAACAAGCCGGGTAACTATGAAGTACCCATGGGTACTTCGATGCGGGTACTGATCGAAGATTATTGTGGTGGCTTGCAGCACGGTACTGTACCGAAAGTGATTATTCCGGGTGGTTCATCCACGCCGTGGTTGACGGCCGAACATTATGATGTGCCATTGACCTACGATCATATTATGAAAGCCGGTTCTTTCCTGGGCTCTGGTGCGGTGATTGTGATGGATGAAACTGCCGATTTGATGGCATTGACTCGTCGTTTGGCGCATTTCTATGCGCATGAATCGTGTGGACAATGTACGCCGTGCCGTGAAGGTACGGGTTGGTTGGAGCGCGTGATTACACGTGTTGAACATGGACAGGGAACACAAGATGACGTGACCGTGCTGGGCGATGCCGCCAGACACATGGCTGGTCGCACGATTTGTGCATTGGCTGAAGGTGCTGCTGCACCGATCTTGTCTTTGTTAAAACATTTTCCTGAAGATGTACAAGCTTACCTGGGAGAGAATGCGTGACCTCTTTATTTATCAACGAGCAGGAAGTCGAAGTCGCAGCTGGCACCAGTATTTTGGAAGCATGCCGTGAATACGGTCATGATGTTCCTTATTTTTGTTATCATCCTGAGCTGTCGGTAGCGGCCAATTGCCGCATGTGCCTGGTTGAAGTGGAAGGCTGGAACAAGCCTGCGGCATCATGTTGCACGCCGGTAGGTGAAGGCATGAAGGTGATTACGCAATCACCATCGCTGGAAAAAGACCGCGAAATGATGATGGAATATTTGCTTATTCATCATCCGCTAGATTGCCCGGTTTGCGATCAGGGCGGCAGCTGCAAATTGCAGGATTATACAGTTGATCATGGGGCATCCAAAGGGCGCTATGCCGAGCCCAAACGCGCCGTGGTGAATTATGAGCTCGGTCCGTTTGTGAATACTTGCATGACCCGCTGTATCCATTGCACCCGCTGTGTGCGCTTTGCCGATGAAGTGGCAGGTACCGGCGATATTGGTGTGTTGAATCGTTCCGATCATATGACTATTGCCGGTATCGTTGAAGAAGCTTTGGAGTCGGAGCTTTCCGGTAATCTGCCGGATATTTGTCCGGTGGGCGCGTTGCTGGATAAACCATCCCATGATGTATCACGTCCGTGGGAAATGACCCGCCATCAGAGCACGTGTACGCAGTGTCCGAATGGTTGTGATATCCAGATCGAATCGCGTGATGATGAAGTGATGCGTATCCAGCCGATTGAAAATAGTCCGGAACCGTGGATCTGTGACCGTGGCCGTTATGTCTATGATGCGTTCCGTTCCGAACATCGTATTTTGGCACCAAAAGTGCGCCAGAATGGTGAGTTGGTTGAGGTGGATTGGGATACTGCATTTGCCAAAGCCTCGGCATTATTGAAAGGCAAACGTGTGGGTATTTTGTTTTCGCCGGACTGGAGTGTGGAAGGCCAGACTGCTATTCGTTTGATGCGTGATGCAGCATTCCCAGATGCACACATCGCTTACGATTTGCATCGTCGTGATATGCGTCCATTCGCTTTTGAAGAAGGTTTTTCCATGACAACCGCCCAGATCGCAAATGCTGATCAGGTTGTGGTTCTGGGTTCTGATTTGCGTCAGCGCCTGCCGTTGTTGATGCAGCGTTTACGTAAACGTGGCAATGCAGGTAAACCTGTTTCCAGAATTGGTGCAATGAATTACCGCACCAATATGGAGATTAGCAACGATGCATTGATTCGGCCGCGTGATTGGTTCGGCGTGATTGCCCGTGCCATGGAGCAGGTTAGTAGCCTAGGTAAAACTGCAGCTGGATTTGAAGCATGGACTGCTGCGGTCACGGATCGCCATGAAGCCGGCAAGATTTTGGCGGATGCCCTGATGGCGGATAGCTGTGCTTTGTTGGTGGGTGAGGAAATCCGCTCGCATACTGATGCTGCAGCGTTGATTCATGGCTTGGATTTATTGATGCGTGCATGCGGTCATGCCGAAAAAGATAATGATGGTCGCAATCTGTTGCCAGAGGGCATGAATACCCAGGTGTTGAGTGCAAGCTGTGGTGATGTGCGTGTCAGTGCCGGTGATTTGTTTGCCGCAGCCTCGGCGGGTGAACTGGATGCGTTGATTGTTATTGGTAGCGACCCCTTGGGTGATGGCTTGTTTCCATCGGCAGCAAAGGCGGCATTGGAAAAAGTGGATCTGGTGCAAATTGGTGCGATTGCAGGTCAGGTCAGTGAATATGCAGCAGTGCAATTGCCTGCGGCAGCTTATGCTGAAATCGAAGGTACGTTTGTGAATATGGAAGGGCGCATTCGTGTGGCGAGCAATCCTATTCGTTCACTTGGTCAAGAGCGTCCGTTATGGAAAGTCATGATGCGTATGGTTCAGGTGATGGGTGGCGATGTGCCGGTTGTTGATCTGGCGGAGCTGCGTGATGTTGTCTCCAAGAACACTCCTGCTCTGGCAGGTGCATGGTTGGATGCGGAACAGGATGAAGTATTGATTGCTCCGGGGCGCAATAAAGGACTATCTACCAATCCATCGAAACAATCTGCCAGCTTTGATCTGGATGTAGTGAGCCGTTATTCGATGTACCGTGAAGGTATGTGGGTGCGTGCGTCAAAAGCATTGACCGAGGCCGGTAATATCCATGCACTCGATGATGTGCTGGTGCATCCGGACACCTTGGCTGCGCATGGTTTGAGCGAAGGCGAGAATACGGTGCGCACGTTCCTGGGTGAAACGAGTTATCATATCGGTGCGCGCGATGATGTGAGTCCGGGTGTGTTATTTGTATCGAAGCGCGGTGTGGCCGGTGATTTATCTGATGTGTCGGAAGCGT
>CAZKHV010000153.1:0-3538 GCA_964552605.1 uncultured Zetaproteobacteria bacterium
CTATTTCAGTCGTTCGATGCCCATGCGTTTCAAAAATGCTTTTTCAATAAACGGCTCGGATACGCCTGTTTTCATTTTGCGGATGAAATATTTCTCAAAACCTACCTTGGCCACATGCACCCATTTACCACCCTTAGCCCAGACTTTATTGCGCGGTGGAATTTGAGGGTATGCAACCAGTGCCACACCGCCATCGCCGAAGTCAGCCAGGCAAATGGCACCCCATGTACCACAGGCCTCCGGTTCTTCGCCTTTCAGATCATGGATAATATTGTGCACAATGGCCGTGGTCATTGATTCAATCATAAAGCCGGTTTTCGGCGTACCAACCGGCAACGGTGTTGCCTCAACAGGTGGAATGGCAACAATCACACCCGTGCCGTAAATGTTCTTGAACTTCGGATTCTGCTGGTAGTCGTTAATGGTCACAAACCCAATCGGATTCACCAGACCTTCGCAGTTGGCCACAGGCCCCACACCACGGAACGGTGGCATCAGCATGGCAAACTGATGATCGAGTGAGCCCGAAGCAATCACTTCGCCATGACGATCCACTTCTTCGTAATCAAGGCTGTGTTCATGAATAGCCGTTGTTTTGCAGTTGGTGATGAACTTGATATCGCGTTTTCTTAACTCCGATTCCAGCATACCCTTGGAATCATCCACACCACCCAGGCCAAGATGACCGATATACGGTTCCGGCGTGATGAATGTCATCGGCACCTTGTCACGAATTTTACGCCGACGCAGCTCGGTATCCAGAATGCAGGCATATTCATAAGCCGGCCCGTAACAGGAAACGCCCTGCACAGCGCCGACGATGATCGGGCCAGGATTCTTGCAAAACTCTTCAAACGCATTGTATGTCGAAACAGCATGATCAACATGGCAAATCGAATGTGTATGCCCTTCAGGCCCCATGCCCGGAATCAATTCAAAGGCTAGACGCGGGCCTGTCGCAACAATCAGATAATCGTAATCCAGGTTCTGACCATTACCGAGGCGCAATCGGCTTTCATCGGCCAGAATTTCATCGACGCCGCAGGACATAAAGTTAATGCCCTTCTTGTTCAGATAAGGTGAACATTCAAAACTGATCTGCTCCTTATCACGCCAGCCAATAGCTACCCACGGATTGGATGGGGTAAAGTGAAAGTAATCCACATTCGAGATCACCGTCACCTCATGCTCACCACCCAGTTTTTTAAGTGCATCTTTCATTTCATAAGCTGCCGGCATGCCACCGATGCCCGCTCCAATAATGACTACATGTGCCATAGTTATTCATCTCCTGTTGCGAGAGTTTTCACCAAGGAACGCCGATTGAAATATGCGCTCAACGCTTCCCTAAGACTCTCTGTATCATTCTCTGTAGTAAGACTGGATTGAGCTGATGTTGCATGGGAAAAAGAGAACCCTGTCGATCGTGGGGCTCACCTTTATCCTATATCAAACATCCAATTACCATATCTTTTTACTCAGTTTTGCGTATTATAATATGATAATATAATAAGTAAATAGTTTATTTTACAGGGCAGGAGTTAATTCCAAGTATCGTATACAGCGGGCAAAAGCTGATGACTGAAGTCAATACAAATACTGCTCCGGCTCCTATGGCCACCATATTCCATGGCGCGACCAATGAACCCAGCACACCTAACGCAATCAGCGCAAGCCCCGCCAGCAATCGAACCACTCTGTCTATATCACCTACATTTGCTTTCATATCATACCTCCGTTGTCGTATTCATAGGAACGAATACTATGCCCATAAAAAAACACTTCAGTGACAAAGTCACTTATGGAAGTGCTGGGTTATGCCCGTTGTTGATCATTGTTATTGCAGAGTAAGGGACAGGGTTATCATCTGTTTTATAAAAAAATCGGCGCTTTTTTTACTGCTTCACCACTTCTTGCCGATCACTGATCAACTTTATCCCGATTGCTAATGTCACGAATCAAGCCGGACTGTAAAATAGTTATTTTATTACGACCAAGTTTCACCAGGCCTTTGCGCTCAAAATCCTTAATCAACCGACTAACTACTTCACGCGCCGTACCCAGTTCCACGGCCAGTTGTCGGTGAGTTAGTTCGAGCACATCGCCATTCTTCGTTGTCTGCTTGAGTAAAAAACTAGCGAGCCGCACATCTTTACGGCCAAAGGCGACATCTTCGAGTAATAGCATCAGATCGCTGATTCGATGGCCGATATTGGCCATCACAAATTGCCTGAATGCAGGCGATTCAGACAGCGCAGCATCAAAAGCATCGAGTGGCAACAGCACCAAATCGACATCGGTTTCAGCAATCCCCTCAGCCGGATAGTGCTGATTGGCCAGTAAACAGGTGGTGGTGAGCATGCAACTCTGCCCTTCTTCGACCCGGTAGAGCACAATCTCATGGCCTTGCGGATCAACCTTCTGCACCCGTATCGCGCCGTTCACCACCAGCACATAACCATTACAGGCATCGCCATCGCGGAATAGCACGCTGCCCCGCTTCACCTGCATGCGCATCGCCTTAGCCGATGTCGTACGCCATACCTTGTCCTTGTTTTGTTTCAGATCCGGGAAAGTATTCAGCCAGTCGTTTTTTGCAGGCATGAAACTCATATCAGATGCTGTTTAAAGCTTGTTCCAGCATAGGCCGCGCTTCCTTCACCAGACACTCCAAAGCAGGGTTATCAATCATGCCCACCATGGCAGCCGGATCGATGATCGATACGACGGTCTGATTATCGCTGTCGATATACACGATCACATTGCAAGGCAGCATCAGCCCCAGTTCCGGCTCCAAGTTCAGCGCCTGATTGGCTAGTTTCGGATTGCATGCCCCGAGAATTACATAGGGAGCACGCTCCACGTCGATTTTTTTCTTCAGTGTCCCGGCTATATCAATGCGGCTTAGAATGCCGAAACCCACTGTTTTCAATGCATCGGTAATAGCTGTTTCCGCAGCAACCATATCGCCATCAAATATCGTTCTCATCCCATAATCGCTCATGTTTTTTCTCCTTACAAAGTCAAACTATCCATCCACGATTGGCACGAACAAATTAAAGACGGCTTCTACTGGCCTGGATTCAATCTCTCCTATTCGTGGTTCCTGCCTGTGCTTACTTCTGATCCACCGGATAACCAGCCTGTATCCAGGCCATGGTACCGCCTTCGATATTGATCAGATTACTACGACCGCACTGACGCGCCAGATAATCAGCAGCCTGCGCCGAACGTGCCCCGGATCGGCAAATCAGGAACACATCGCCCTGCTCCGGGAATGCATTCACTTGCGCCATCAATGTATTCAATGTCACCAGCTTTGCCCCCGGCACATGACCAGCCTGATATTCTTCCAGCATGCGCACATCAATCAACGCAAATTCCTCGCCCTTTTCGCGCGCCAGCAACCATCGCGGATAGAGTTCATTCACACCCATCTTGCCAAACATCATTTTACCACCGGATAGCCGGCTGCTTTCCATGCCACGATACCACCTTCGATATTTTCAATATTGGTAAAGCCATTTTTTGCCAATAA
>CAZKHV010000154.1:0-3521 GCA_964552605.1 uncultured Zetaproteobacteria bacterium
ACCACGACAACGCATAAAACACTGCGCGGCCCGCGTGGTGGTATGATTATGACCGACGATGATGATTTGGCCAAAAAGATCAATTCGCGTATTTTCCCTGGTATTCAGGGTGGCCCGTTGATGCATGTGATTGCTGCCAAGGCAGTGGCCTTTGGTGAAGCTTTGGGTGATATGTTTAAAGCCGATCAGAAGCAGGTAGTAGCCAATGCGCGTGCGATGGCTGCGACGTTGACCGGGAATGGTTTCCGTATTGTTTCGGGTGGTACCGATTGTCATATGTTCCGCTTGGATGTACGTCCACAGGGTATTACCGGAAAAGTGGCTGAAGAAGCACTGGAAGCGGCAGGTATTACCACCAATAAGAACACCATCCCGTTTGATCCAGAATCGCCGTTTGTGACCTCCGGTATTCGTATCGGTGCATCGGTGATTACTGCGCGTGGTATGAAAGAAGCCGAGTCGCAGTTGATTGGCGAAATGATTGTGAATGTTTTAAAAACACCGGAAGATGTTTCGGTACAACAGGCTGTGGCCAAACAAGTGCGTGAGCTGACCGATCGATTCCCGGTATATGAGTCATAAGTAAGAAAGCCGCCGGAGTTCATCGCCGATGTTTTGTCCCTTTTGTGCTCATGATGATACCCGTGTAGTCGATTCGCGTGTGGTTGAAGATGGCTCTGCAGTGCGCAGGCGGCGTGAATGTGAGGCCTGTGGTAAGCGTTTTTCATCGTACGAGCGGGCGGAGCTGCGTTTGCCGTTGGTGATTAAAAAGGATGGCACACGGCAGTCGTTTGATATTGAAAAGATCCGTTCCGGCATGCAGAAAGCCTTGGAAAAAAGACCGGTTTCGGTCGAACAATTGGATAAAGGCTTGAACGATGTCTTGCGCGCTGTGCAGGAAACAGGCCAGTCGGAAATTATAGCTGAGAGTCTGGGTGAATTTGTCATGGAGCAGTTGCGCAGCCTTGATGGTGTGGCCTATGTGCGCTTTGCATCGGTGTACCGTGAATTTACCGATGTGGATGAGTTTCTCTCTGCCGTGAAAACGGCGGTAGGGAAAAAAGAGTAAGGTTTAGGAGTAAAGAATGGCGATCAAGATTGCAGTATTACCGGGTGATGGCATTGGCCCTGAAATCGTTGCTGAAGCAGTGAAGGTGTTGGACGTATTGAATCGATCCTTTGCCCTGAATGCAAGTTGGCAAGAGGGCACGATTGGCGGCATCGGTTATGATGTCGATGGTGATCCGTATTCTGCTGCGACGCGCAAACTGGTGCATGGCTCCGATGCGGTGCTGCTTGGTGCGGTTGGTGGGCCGAAGTGGGAGGCATTGGATAAACCGTTGCGCCCTGAAGCTGGCTTGTTGGGCATCCGTGCAGATCTGGGCTTGTTTGCCAATTATCGTCCGACCAAGGTGCATTCACAGTTGTTGGATGCCTCAACTCTGAAACCGGAAGTGATCGATGGCGTGGATATTCTGGTCGTGCGCGAACTGGTTGGTGGTATTTATTTTGGTCAGCCGCGCGGCATTGAAACAATCGATGGCGAACGCCGTGGTTACAATACCATGGTCTATAGCGAGACTGAGATTCGCCGTATTGGCCGCACCGCTTTTGAAGCAGCGCGTTTGCGCTCGAACCGTGTGTGCAGCGTTGAAAAGGCCAATGTCCTCGATGTGTCGGAGTTATGGCGTACGGTGATGATTGAACTGCATGAAGCGGAGTTCCCGGATGTGGAATTGTCACACATGTACGTTGATAACGCTGCCATGCAGTTGATTCGTAATCCGCGCCAATTTGATGTGATTGTCTGCGGTAATCTGTTTGGTGATATTTTATCCGATGAAGCTTCCATGCTGACAGGCTCCATTGGCATGTTGCCATCGGCATCTCTGGGTGAAAAATTTGCCATGTATGAGCCAATCCATGGTTCAGCACCGGATATTGCCGGTGAAAACAAAGCCAACCCATTGGCTACGATTTTATCGGTGGCGATGATGTTGCGCTTTTCTCTCGACAGGGAAGATCTGGCTGAAAAGGTTGAACAGGCCGTTGAAAAAACATTGGATGCCGGTGTGCGTACGGTTGATCTGGCCTTTGGCGGTGAAGCATCGGTGAGTTGCTCGGCTATGGGTGATGCCGTGTGCGCAGCGCTTGAAGGACTTGCGTGATGAGTGATAGCCACATGAACGAACGTTTCATCGATGAAAAGTCTGAGGGATATAATGTTGCTGTAGTGGGTGCAACCGGCGCTGTCGGTCAAACCATGCTGAGTATTCTGGCCGACCGTAAATTTCCGATTGCTGAATTGAGTTTGCTGGCTTCGAGCCGCAGTGCCGGTTCTGTGATAACACATGAAGGTAAGGATTATGTGGTGCAGGATCTCGATACATTTGATCCTGCGGGTGTGGATATCGCCTTGTTTTCTGCCGGTGGTGATACCTCAAAAATGTATGCACCGCGTTTTGCAGATGCAGGCTGTTATGTGGTGGATAATTCCAGTGCATGGCGCATGGATGAGACGATTGCGTTGGTGGTGCCGGAAGTGAATCCGCATGCATTGAATATGGCGCGCGAGAATAAAATCATTGCCAATCCGAACTGTTCGACAATCCAGATGGTGGTGGCCTTAAAACCATTGCATGATGCTGTGCCGATTGAGCGGGTGGTGGTTTCAACCTATCAGGCGGTCAGTGGGGCAGGTGGCAAGGCAATGGATGAATTGGCCAAGCAGACCGGCCAGTTGCTCAATGCTCAGAGTGCCGATGTGAATGTGTTTCCAGCCCGGATTGCGTTTAACGTGATCCCGCATATCGATGATTTTATGGCCGATGGTTATACCAAAGAAGAGCGCAAGATGATCGATGAGACAGTCAAGATCATGGAGTCGGATATTGCGGTTACTGCGACCACGGTACGAGTGCCGGTGTTTTACGGTCATTCGGAATCGGTGAATATCACCTTCAACGGCCCGATGAATGCTGAAAAGGCACGTACACTCTTGTCTGACTTTGATGGTGTGTGCGTAGTCGATGATCCATCGGGCGAAGATTACCCCATGCCGACCGAGGCCGCGGGTACGGATCCGGTGTGGGTTGGTCGTATTCGTGATGATCAATCTTGTCCCAATTCTTTGCATTTGTGGGTTGTTGCCGATAATGTGCGTAAAGGTGCGGCTCTAAATGCTGTACAAATAGCGGAAATTTTAATTCGTTAGTTCGTTAGTTCGTTATTGGTTGAGTTCAGGGAGCACCATGGGGGATCGAATGAAGGATCAAAAGAGGCAGCAAGTGCAGCAAAGCTGGCGTGATGCTGCAATGCTCTGTTTTGGTGCTTTGTTGGTCTGTGTGTCGGGTGTTGCGCAAGCGGCATCGCTGGGCAAAATTGAAGTGGCCAGCCCGTTGGGTAAACCACTCTATGCTGAAGTGCCACTTAAGCTGAAAAGCAATGAATTGGCTTCTAAAGTGTTTATTGAAATTGCAGCACCTGCAGATTACAAAATCTTTGAAGTCTATCGTGATCCT
>CAZKHV010000155.1:0-3482 GCA_964552605.1 uncultured Zetaproteobacteria bacterium
ATTAAATCAAAACGCCCGCAGGGCATTCAATGTGTTTTTTCAGGGCAGCCAGGAATTCAGCACCGACAGCGCCATCCACCACACGGTGATCACATGAGAGGGTTAAAGTCATCATCTGCTTGATCACCAGCGCACCGTTTTCCACCACTGCACGCTCATCGGTGCCGCCAACGGCTAGGATCGCGCCTTCCGGTGGATTCACGATGGCCTGAAACTGTTTCACGCCATACATGCCGAGATTGGAGATGGAGAATGTGCCACCGCTATATTCAGCCGGTTGCAATTCACCTGCACGGGCGCGCCCTGCCAGCTCTTTGATTTCGGCAGAAATATCTGTGATCGCTTTCTGCTCGGAAAAACGCACCACCGGCGTGATCAGTCCGCCATCAATGGCAACTGCAATCGAGATATGCGCATGTTTGTGCATCAAGGTATGGCTATCGGTCCAACTGGCATTGGCTGCTGGCACATCCACCAGGGATTTGGCTACAGCCTTGACAATAAAATCATTCACACTCAAACGGAACGCACCATCGGCGGCTTCGTTGAGCTGGGCACGCAGATCCATCAAGCGATCCATGGCCACATCCACACTCAGATAGAAGTGCGGCACGGTTTGTTTGGATTCGGATAAACGCCGCGCAATAGCTTTGCGCATCATGGTGTTTTCCACACGATCAAATTCATCCGCGTGGTACGGCAATGGCCCTTGTGGCATTGGCCGCGCAGCAGGTGCAGCAAAGGATGCACCACCGAGTGCAATGCCTCGTTTGGATGCGTTTTCGACATCGGCTTTGACAATACGACCTTTCGGCCCTGTACCTTGAATCGCCGCTAAGTTCAGACCTTTCTGCTTGGCCAAACGACGCGCCAACGGACTGGCCTTGATACGACCACTGCGCGCCACAGGTGCAGGCGTTGCAACAGCCGGAGCAGGAGCAGGAGCTTCGGCGATAGCAGCAGGTGCTTCAGAAGCAGGTATTTCAGCCGAAGTAACCGCACCACTCTCAGGCGTATAGTCAGCAGGCACGTCTTCATCTTCATCGGCAATCACCGCAATCGGCACACCAACCGCGACCACAGAACCGGCCGGTGATATAATCTTGTGCAGAATACCTTCATCCACCACTTCCACTTCCATGGTTGCCTTATCGGTTTCCACTTCGGCCAGCACTTCGCCGGATTCCAGCGTATCACCTTCCTTTTTCAACCAGCGGGCAATTTTGCCCTCAGTCATGGTCGGTGAGAGTTGCGTCATAAAAACATCAATCGGCATAGGTCAAAACCTCTATAATAATTTTACCACAAAGACACCAAGGCACAAAGCTACCCTTATCATGCTTTTCTTTGTGTCTTTGTGCCTTAGTGGTTAAGGATATCAAGCGCGGCCACAGGCTACGCGAGCAGCTTCGATAATATCCGCGACAGATGGCAGCGCCATCAGCTCCAGATTAGCTGCATACGGCATCGGCACATCTTTGCCCGTCACACGAATCACCGGTGCATCCAGATCATCAAAGGCACGTTCCATAATGCAGGCAGAAATCTCTGCCCCAATACCGGCAAAACGCCAACCCTCTTCCACCACCACGGCACAGTTGGTTTTCACCACCGAGCCAACAATAGTATCGATATCAAGTGGGCGAATCGTACGCGGATCCACAACTTCAGCTTCGATACCCTGCTTGGCCAATTCCTTGGCCGCTTCCAATGCAAAACCGGTCATGCGCGAGTGCGCCACAATAGTCACATCGGAGCCAGCACGTTTGATATCTGCCTTACCCAGCGGAATGATATATTCGCCTTCCGGCACCGGACCAACATCGCCGTAATTGATCTCGTTTTCAATAAAGATCACCGTATCATTATCACGGATAGAGGCTTTCAACAGACCCTTCGCATCGGCTGGATTCGATGGCATCACCACTTTTAAACCGGGCACATTGGCCATCCAGTTTTCCAGACTCTGGGAATGCTGTGCACCCACTCTAGCTGCAGAACCACCGGCCCCACGAAAAACCATCGGCACCGAATACTGGCCTCCGGACATGTATTTCATCTTGGCTGCCGCATTGACAATCTGATCGAGCGCCAGCATGGCGAAGTTCCAGGTCATAAACTCAATCACCGGACGCAGGCCGGTCATCGCAGCACCCACACCGAGACCGGCAAAACCCAGCTCGGTAATCGGCGTATCAATCACACGTTTGGAGCCGAACTTATCCAGCAAACCCTGTGATACTTTATAAGCACCATTGTATTCAGCTACTTCTTCGCCCATCAAGAACACGTTTTCATCACGTGTCATTTCTTCAGACATGGCCTGATTCAGCGCTTCACGGTAGGTAATTTTATTCATATCAATACACCTTGCCTACTTCCGGATATGCACCTTTGATCGGATCACTATAAATATCTGTCCACAGCTCACTGGCATCCGGTTCCGGCTGTGCTTCCGCCGCCTTGGCGATTTCGGCAATCTGTTTCTTGATATCCTTATCTTTCTGCTTAAACGCTGCCTCTGTACTCAAGCCTGCTTCAATCATCTGATTCTGCAAGCGCGCAATCGGATCACGACCGGAACGCCATTCATCCACTTCCGCACGCGTACGATAGGTCGCAGGGTCTGACATCGAATGCCCACGATAACGGTAGGTATTCGCTTCCACCAAAATAGGCCCCTGACCGGAGCGTGCATGTTCAATGGCTTCACGCATCTTTTTATCGAATTCCAGCACATCCATGCCATCGATCTTCATGCCCGGAATCTTGAATGAAATGCCGCGTTTGTAGAGCTGTGTTTCCGCCGATGCACGATCCAGTGATGTACCCATGGCGTACTGATTGTTTTCCACCAGGAATACGATGGGGAGTTTCCATAGCGCGGCCATGTTGAATGATTCATACACCGCACCCTGATTGATGCCACCGTCACCCATAATACAAATCGTTACACGGCCATCGCCTTTGTACCAGCTGGAAAAACCAAAACCCAAACCGATCGGCACTTGCTCACCGACAATACCATTACCACCGGCAAAGTTTTTCTCGATATCAAACATATGCATCGATCCGCCCTTACCTTTGACCACGCCACCGGCACGACCCAATAATTCAGCCATCACGGCTTCGGGATTCGTACCACGCGCCAGAATATGCCCGTGATCCCGGTAACTGGTCATCATATAGTCTTTAGCATCGGCTGCTGAGGCAAGGCCTACACAGACTGCTTCCTGCCCGTTGCATAAATGGCAAAAACCACCGATTTTTTTCAAACCATAGAGTTGACCGGCTTTCTCTTCGAAACGCCGAATAAATAACATACTGTCGTGCATCTCATGCAAGGCTACTTCACTATAGAAGTCCCCTTCATGGCTAATACCGTTTTTCTGCTTTGCAGACATAGCGACCCCAACAAATTTAATGCGCCGAATGATGCCTTTGCCCGGCATGAGCAGCAAGCTCAGATTATCCCTAAACCA
>CAZKHV010000156.1:0-3463 GCA_964552605.1 uncultured Zetaproteobacteria bacterium
CTCGTTGCGACTCCACCGAGCATAGGTGTTCTGGAATAGATTCCTGAGCCGTCATTACTTGCAAATCTTCTGCCGCACGCACCACCGACACCGTCTGGTCAACATGGATCATCACCACATTGGGACGATATTCGATAAACTGCATCCACTGGGTATTGTTGTATGCACCCACCTGATTAAATACCAGCGAATCACCGATATTCATCGGCGGCAACATCACGGATGAACGCATCACATCGATATTCATGCACAGCGGCCCGTACAGCACCGTATCTTCCGGCACGCCTTCCAGTACCCGGGTCGGTGTCACCTGATGATTGTACCAGAAACCGGTGAACAACAGATTCACACCGGCATCAATCACCACCGACTTGCGCCCGTCCGGCATGCGTTTATTGGCGACTACGGATGTCACTAGAATTTCCGTATCATCGACAATCGCCCGACCACTTTCCATGATCAAACGCGGCCTACTTTTACCCTGCTGCTCACGCCCCCGTGTCGCATCATTCAAGGCCGTACAAATCGCTTCGGCATACTGATCCAGACTCGGCACCACCTGCTCCGGCGGCAAATACGTGCCCTGCAAGGAATTCATCGAAGCAAAACCGCCACCGATATCGATACTCTCAATACGGCAGCCTGTCTGCGTTTCCACCTCTTCCATAAAGCCGCACATAATGCGAATTTGAGATGCATAGGCGCGCGGATCGAGTACAAATGTACCCAAATGGCTGTGCAACCCACACAGATTTAACTGCGCGCTATCACCGAGAATACGCGCGGCATCAATCGCCTGACCCGATTCGATATTAAAACCAAACCGGCTCCACGGCTCGGTATAACCAGTATCAAAATTCAACCGCATGGTCACATCGACCTGCTTATCGGCCGCTTTGGCCACATCTTCCAGCAGATAGAGTTCATCGAGATTATCCAGATGAATGCGTCCGCCTTCACGCACCACACGTTCCAGAATAGGGCGTTCCTTGTGCGGGCCATTGAACAGAATTTTTTCTGCTGGCACACCAAGCGAACGAGCCTTTTCATATTCAAAAGCCGATACCACTTCCGCCCAGGCGCCTTCCTGATGCAGGGTATTGCAGACGGCACCCAGATAGTTGGTTTTGTAGGACCAGCTATAGGTCACATTGCCATAGCGTGTTTCAAAGGCGCGCAATAATTTGCGCACATTATCGCGCAATCGTTTTTCAGACAGGATAAACAGCGGTGAACCATATTTTTCCAATAAGGGTTGAATCGCCACGCCTTCAAAACTATCCTGACACTGGCCGCCACTGATACTGCCGAACTTGTTCAGCGCCCCGATACGATGCGGCATCAATGTCGGTTTGCTCCATGTTTTCTTTTCGTCACTCATGATTCAACTCCATTACTTTTCTTGCTGCTCATCTCGACAGTATCACTACGTTTGGGAATATAATGGCCATACATCGACATCGATTCAAATGTCTCCAAATCAATCACCGTTTCCTGGGCATAACGAATCATCATCATGCCGGTCTTGGCAGTACCAAGCGTCACGTCCTGACCGGTAATCAGTTGCACCAGCGCCACCGGCAAATTGCTGTCGGCTTCGGCAGCCAAATAAATCCAGGCTGGGAAACGCGGATTGATTTCAATCAACAAATACTGCCCGTCCTTTTCCTTGAGCATCTCCACTTCCAGCGGACCAGCCCACTGCAGCGCTTTGGCCAGTTTGTTGGCATCATCGAGCAAGTGTTGATCGTCAATAGTCACACACGACCAGGCCTTGCCCTTGTCGGTTACCGCCTGTTTTCGCATCATCACCGAACCCAGTAAATTACCCTTGCCATCGCCAACGGCTGTCAGATTCACTTCGTGCCCTTCGACATAACGCTGCACCAGCACCGGATAACCCCAGCTCGCCGCCACGCTTCTGAATGCAGCCGCGCCCTCATCGGCGTTGTGAACGATGGTGGCATCATAAAAGATACCCTTGACCACCATTGGATATTTCCAGCCCTTATCATGGCAGCGGTAAAAGAAGTCAGCGCTGGTGATATTTTTGGTTTCCGGATAGCGAATGCCCGCACTCTGAGCCAGTTCGCCCAGCCTATCCTTGTTGCGATCACGCAACTGGCTGACATCGGGAATCAACATCGCAATGCCCAGTAACTCGAATTCATGGTGCAAACGCGTAAAACTCAATAGTTCCGCATCGAGACAGGGAATCAGCACATCAATCGATTCCTCTTGCTGCACAAAAGCCATGCGTTCCATCAACTGCTGCTCACCGGCCGATGGATACGGCAGCAGATACGATGCATCACAGATCTCAGCCAGATACAGGCCGGGATCGAGCACATCATAACCGAGCCCTACAATACGAATCTCATCGCCGTAATGCAGGCGTAAACAACGCGCCACCGCCAGCCCCGGCCCCGGATTATCCGGTTTGGCATTCATGCCGGTAATGGCAATCGTTAATGGTTTTTTGGCCGCAGCATTCATGCCAGGAATTTCCGCAGCTGACCGGAGAATTCGGTCACATCACGTTGCACATCGCTAGGGTTCACATTGAAATCGTTATCAATACTGGCCATCAACGCTTCAACATCATCATTGTGTTGCAGAAAACGCAGAATATACAGCCCGACTGCATTGGCCGAAAAACTGCGTCCGTTCACCGGATCAAATACAAAGCCACTGTCATTGAGTGCAAGGCGTTGCAATATCTCTCGATCTGGAAACATTCCCTTGTTCGTATCCTCGGTTTCCCATGGTAGTTGACTCATCAATAACTCCTTTTGCCTGATCCGGCCGGTATTTTCCGGACACCAGGCACGATAAATTTTTTGCATCAGGTGGTCCGCCAATGCTTCCGGCGCAACACCTGCGGGGGCTGAGCTCAGCAGCTCTATGCGCAATAGCATGACGCGATAGAACTGGGAGCGAAAAGCATCCAGCTGATGGCGAAGGCATGGTGTTTCCATGGGCTGGCAGCATAAAAAGGAGAGCAATGCTTGCTGTTTTAATAACTGCTGAACCACATACACCAAACCACAACGTCCACCGGGCATCGCCTCAAGCAACAAGCGCACAGACTCGCCGCGCTGCTCAATCCAGGCTTCCAGCATGGCATCCTTGGATGCAAAATGGCGAAACAGAACCCCGTCGGAGATACCTGATTCTCTGGATACCCGCTGGGTCGTCAGAAATGCCAATTGATCCTTGCCTGCTATGCTGTCCAGCGCCCTAAGCACCTGCCTGAAGCGTTGCTTGGCCGTTTCAGTTTTGAACGACAAGCTACCCACAGCGCGAATCAAAAATGAGAGTGTTTACTTTCACAAGACTTATTTTACCCAATACCAGTATTTGGAGTTTATCGTTATACTCGATAGCCATTTTGAATCGATCATGGGTATAATATCTAACCACTTTCACCTCTCCTCTGTACTTAAGCGAATAGAAAACAATA
>CAZKHV010000157.1:0-1232 GCA_964552605.1 uncultured Zetaproteobacteria bacterium
GTGAATGACATGAACATGATCGTCAACGATGGTGATGAGGTGGCACTGATGCCACCATTTTCAGGGGGGTAAAGTATGGCTTTTGAAGGTTTACAATTTATAACGTTTGTCATTCCCGAGCAGTCGGGAATCTATGGCAATGTATCAATATCGATGGATTCCCGCCTTGGCGGGAATGACGACTGTTAAGGAGCATGTCTCAGTGAAAGCAGTACGTGTTCAGGACGTAGATTTTTCGATTGAAGCGGAAGTGGATGCGCTGCGTGCGACATCCCAACGCATGGGTGGTATCGCTACATTTTTGGGTTGTGCGCGTGATTTTTCTGAAGGGCGTGATGTGTTCTCTATTGAGTTTGAGCAATATGCGGGCATGGCTGAAAAAGCGCTGCAAACATTGCGTGATGAGGCATTGGTACGTTTTGATATTATTGACGCACGCATTATTCACCGTGTTACTACTGTCCATGCCGGTGATCAGATTGTCTTGATTGTGGTGGGGGCTGAACATCGAAAACCGGCCTTTGAAGCCTGTGAATGGTTGATTGATGAACTCAAACAGCGCGTGCCGATTTGGAAAAAAGAGACCACACCGGATGGTGATTCTTGGGTAACAGAGCACCCATGAGCGCCACGACTGCACCCAACCCATGCTGCGTTGAGCAGCACTCACTCAATCAGCATGTTTATGAATATGGCTCAATCGCTGTGTTCTGCACGCCTTGCCTGGATTGCGTTCGCTACGTGGCAGAAGTTTAAATGGTTCCGGTTCTATCCATCGTTGGTCGCTCCAATTCGGGCAAGACAACGCTGGTGGAGAAGTTAATCGCTCGCCTAAGCGCGCAGGGCTTGCGTATCGCCACGATCAAACACAGCCATCATCAGCCAGAAATGGATGCGCCGGGTAAGGATAGTTGGAGGCATAAACAGGCTGGAGCTGCGACCTCTTTTCTAATCGGGCCGCAACAGATGATGATGGTGGCTGACATTCAGGAACAACTGAACCCCAATCTGTTGGCCAGTCGCTATTGTGACGGTTTTGATCTTGTGCTGGTGGAAGGGTATAACAGCTTACCCGGTGCAAAGATCGAGGTGGTTCGTGCGGCGCGTTCAACGGAGCTGCGTTGTGCGCCGGAAGAGCTGATTGCATTGGTGAGTGATGTGGATACCCTAGAGTTGAGTGTGCCGCGTTTCGGACTCGATGATGATCAGGCGTTGGCGGCATGGATACTGGG
>CAZKHV010000157.1:1332-3456 GCA_964552605.1 uncultured Zetaproteobacteria bacterium
GTGGAATTTCGTGGCACATCGTTACTGAATCATGCCATTGCGAATCTGTCCCCGTTGTTTGACGAGATTGTACTCAGTGTGCGTGAGCGGCTCAGCCTTGATCCACCGCCGAGTGCTATCGTGCAGGTTCTCGATCGCGGCGAGGATCGCGGCCCGATGATGGGCATTGTGGCAGCAATGGCCGAGGTGGATACCGATTGGGTGTTTGTTACTGGTGTGGATATGCCGTTCCTTGTGCCAGCCGTGCTGCAGCAGATGGCCGATCAGCGCTTTGGCCATGATGCGGTACTGGCCGAGGTTGGTGATCGTGTGCAGCCGATGCCTGCTTTTTATGCGAAAGCCGTTTGTCAGCCCGCCATGCAGTCCTGTATTGCACAAGGCCGGCGCAGTCTTTTTCGGGTGATTCGATCATTGAACACTGCGATCCTGACGGAAAAGGAACTACGACCGCTTGATCCCGAGTTGTGTAGTTTTATTGATTTTGATACACCCGTGGACATGGCCTCGTTTGATGATGGTGAGCGTTTATAAAGGGTTGTCGGCGGGATGTTGTACTGAACGGTCTTGCGATTGCCTCAGGTGTGGAGGGGTTGAATGGAAAATAAATCTGGCGAGGGTGTTTCGCAGTGTGTGAGAACAAGGAGATGATAGTATGACAGCTTATCGTTCGGTGACTGAGGCGCAGCAATGTATTTTATCGCATCTTAACATGATGGGGGCGGAGTCGGTGGCGCTGCATGATTCGCTCGAGCGGGTGCTGGCTTGTGATGTTGATGCCAACCGTAATCATCCGCCTTATGATGTATCGGCTATGGACGGTTATGCCGTGCGCTTTGCCGATATTGCAGCAGCCACAGGCGATGCTCCAGTTTGGCTGACAGTGGTCGATGATATTCGGGCAGGGCAAATGCCACAGGTGAAGGTGATGGCGGGCAAGGCTGCGCGCATTATGACCGGGGCTCCGGTACCTGCCGGTGCAGATACGGTGATCCGTGTTGAAGATACCGATGGCGATGGCGATCAGGTAGCGATTCTGTTGCCGCCGAAGCAGGGCGCGAATATCCGTCCCATGGGTGAGAACCTGCGCAACGGTGAAGTAGTGCTAAAAAAAGGCACGGAAATTACGCCCGGCGTACTGGCAATTCTGGCCATGGTGAAGCAGAAACAGGTGTCGGTATTGGCGCGTCCCACCGTGGCGATTCTCTCCACCGGTGATGAGCTGGAAGGCATCGATGATCCGATTGATGAAAACAAGATCCCCGATGCCAACTCGCACGCATTGTATGCGCAGTGCAAGGCGCTGGGTATCACCCCGACGCTGCTGGGTATCGCACATGATAATCCGATTGAATTGAAGGCCAAGCTGGCGCAGGGCTTAAAGTATGATGTGTTGCTGGCTTCGGGCGGTGTGTCGGTTGGTCATCATGATTTTGTGCGACCGACACTGGATGCACTCGGCATTAACATGCATTTCTGGCGCGTGGCTATGCGCCCCGGCCACCCGTTGGCCTTTGGTACATCGGGAAAGGGTACTGCGGTGTTCGGTTTGCCGGGCAATCCGGTTTCCAGCATGGTGTGTTTTGAGCAGTTTGTCGGCCCGGCTCTAAGGGCGATGACAGGATATACGCGCCTGTTTCGGCGCACGATCATAGCCCGGCTGGCGCATGATTTGAAAGACCGAGCCGGGCGGGCGCATTTTGTGCGTGCGACATTGCAACAGGATGGTGATGGTTATATGGCCAGCTCGACAGGTACACAGGGTAGTGGTGTGTTGATGAGCATGGCTATGGCCGAAGGCTTAATCCTGATACATGCAGATTGCGAAGCGATGTCGGCGGGGGATGAAGTGATGGTGCAACTTTTGCAGGGTATGGAGTTTCAGGCTGAAGCCGACTGACGATCAAAAACTACAGACAAAGAATGCGCCACAGATGGACACAGATAAAACCCTTAATGATCGTTCTGATATGTTTATGCCGATTAGGAAAAAACAAGAGTATCGATGAATCAAATAGAGTCTTTCAATCGGAGTTTGTCCGTGTCCATCTGTGGCTAAAATAGGATTATAAATGAAAACAAAAATTGGATTTATTACAGTTTCAGATCGTGCCAGTCGCGGTGAGT
>CAZKHV010000158.1:0-3448 GCA_964552605.1 uncultured Zetaproteobacteria bacterium
AATTGGCATGGCTGCAATCGACCATCAAATTGCCGGATAAGCCTGCCGCCTGCAGCTCAGTGATTGCACGAGCCACATTTTCTGCATCATAATTCGGCTCTTTGCCACCACGTAAAATAACATGACAATCTTCGTTGCCGGAAGTTGAGAAGATGGCGGAATGACCCGCCTTGGTCAGTGATAAAAACACATGCGGATGCCGTGCTGCATGAATCGCATCAATGGCGATACGGAAACCACCGTTCGTACCATTCTTGAAACCAACCGGACATGATAGGCCACTGGCCAATTCACGGTGGCCTTGCGATTCGGTGGTGCGCGCGCCGATTGCACCCCAGCTGACCAGATCCGCAACATATTGCGGTGTAATCAGATCAAGGAACTCCGTACCTGCCGGAACTCCCATTTCATTGAGCTCAAGCAATAGCTTGCGTGCCAGGCGAATACCTTTATTGATTTCAAACGATCCATCCAGATTCGGGTCGTTAATCAAGCCTTTCCAGCCCACCGTGGTGCGTGGTTTTTCAAAATATACCCGCATGACAATTAGCAAATCCTCACCGAGTTCCTGACGCATACGACGAATATGCTCGGCATATTCCAATGCAGCATCCGGATTATGCACCGAACACGGGCCGATAATGACCAGCAAACGATCATCCTCACCTTGCAAAATATCGTGAATCGCAATACGCGTATCATGCGTCGTGCGGGCTGCCGTTTCCGTAATCGGATGTTCGGCATGCACCTGTTCGGGGGCTGCGATTTCGCTCATGCCGCTGATGCGGATGTCATCGGTATTGTATTTCATTGCCATGGTTTTTTATGCCTTCCTACTCGTCACTATTCAGCTTATTACTGATTGTTCTGATCACTGGCTGCATGCAATTGAATCCAGTCTGAGTTTCATAGGAAAATCAGCCTGTGCAATCGTATTCATCCAATAGATTCGCTAATGGCGGCGCAGTATCGCAGAAATTACGAGTATTTAAACAATGGAATCGTTTTTTGCCTTTTCAGCTTGATCCCGGATCAGTGCCACATGCAATCGTAAATCATATAACTCTTCAGCATAGGACAGTGGCACATGTACTTTTCTGATTTCCGATTCAATGCGTTCGAGATCATCGAGCAAGGCTTGATTAAAGTTATCGGCCAGCTTTGTATCAATGCGATGTAGCTCATCATACCAGCGGTAAATACGCGAACGAATGCGCCAACGGTATAACGGAGGCATGATTTTCATTAACGGCAACAGCAGCGCAATGAACGGCAATAACATGACCTTTAAACGATCCACCAGCGTTGCAGCCCAAAAGGGTAAAAAGCGCTGTAAAAAGGGCGGTCCGGATGTGTAATAATTCTGTGCGACCTTGCTTAAATCGATACCTGCGTGCCGAGCCGAAGGAAAAACACCCGCGTTAGCAAACAAGCTTCCGCCGGCATGAATGTCAGCCGCAGCCTGCATCATCAGTGCTTGCAGAGCCGGGTGCATATCTGCATTGATCATCAGAGTCGCTGTGCTGGCTAGCAATGCTGTGTCGGTGGCGGGTATGTTGCGCGCAAGATTCAATGCTCCTTGAGGCAATAATACCGATGATAATGTTTGCATGCGCCGCGTATATGCGTTTGATCGCACGATGGGCATTAGCTCTACATCGGCCTGCTGTTGCAAATCCTGCACCGCTTTACTGCTGGCGGCGGAAACCATGAATGCCGCATCGACCTGTACCTCGCCCGCCTGTGCTGCAATTAGTGCCTTGGCCGCATCTGTAGCAGCTAGAGGCAGCAGCGTCGTGTTGCTTTCATCAATACCATTTTGGCGCAACAACTGCATGCCAAGCGCACGTGTGCCACTGCCCGACAAGCCAATAGCGATGCGTTTGCCTTTTAAGTCACGCAACAATTGGATTGGCATATCAGCCCGTAAAAATACCCATAACGGTTCATAATACATGCTGCCAAGGGATTGCAGGCTATCAACAGGCTTGGTGATACCACTTTGCACAAAAGCCACATCGGCACGACCAGCCTTCAGGCGTTCAATATTTTCTATCGATCCGGCCGATTTCAACACCTGCACATCAATACCATAGGGCTTAAGATAAGCCCGATAGCGTTCTGCATAGGCATCATACGCGCCACCGTGTTGTCCGGATGAGAAGATCAGCGTTGATGGCGGCGCGGGATCAACAAATTGAAAGGCAATCACAAAGCCCAGCACAGCCAGCACTGTGGCTGGGATATAAACGCGCCATTTATCGCTACTCATACTGGTCGTTTGGGAAAGTCGTAATCCATCAAATCCGCCCAGTTGCCAGCATCGAGCCAGTGATCGATGGGCAGTTCAATCGTGATGACAGCACAGGTCGGCACATCCCCGAAACGCTCGCCAGTTAGCTTTTCGGCCAATTCGCTAATGCCCGGATTATGTGCCACCAACGCGGCTGTTGTGACTTGATCAGGCAAGGTTTGAACAAGCTCCATCATAGTCTGTGGCGCAGCCAAATACAGTTCACGATGCCAATCAACTTTCTTTTCCGGAAAGGCCAAAGCGGCGGCAAACAATCGGGCGGTTTGTTCGGCTCGTTGCGCCGGGCTGGACAGCAAAACATCCAGTGTTTGTTCGGCATCGGCCAAACGCATACGTAAACGTTCACCCATCAGCGGTGCATCAGCCAGGCCGCGTGCATTTAAGCTGCGCTCAAAGTCGCTCATGCCCATCTCATTCCAACTTGATTTGGCGTGGCGAATTAAAATCAGTGTTTTCATCATGCCCCTCCCGTTCTTTTTAGGCGATGCTGGCAGCATGGCATAGCTGCCCGGCTGCGAACTTAGGATCATCGGCTTGTAGCAACGCCCCGATCACAGCCATGGGGTAGCCTTGCAAAGCCATACAATTATCCGGCGAAATGCCACCCAAGGCGATGATAGGCAACTTCGCAGCATCAGCCAATGACTGAAACGTATCCAAGCCCAAATGTGGCGCGCCAGGGTGAGATCTGGTGGGGAACACTGGCGAAAGCATGGCATAATCAGCCCCCATAATATGAGCCCACTCAAGCTCTTCGGCATTGTGACATGAGACGGAAACACTGGCATTGGGATCGCTCAGCCAAAGGCGAGCCGATGCGATATTTTTGATATCGCCGCTAGCCAAATGCACACCATCGGCATCCACCGCCGCGGCAATATCGGCCTGAGTATGAATAATTAATTGTGCTTGATGGGTGCGCGTCATGCTGCGCAGACGGGAAGCGAGTGCCAGTAATTTGGCTGAAGTCAGTGTTTTTTCACGCACCAGAACAGCATCAACACCAGCGCTTAAAGCTTGCTCGACGGCATCAAAAAAGGCTGCGCTGCTCAGCCTGGATATGTCTGTGATCAGAGTAAGACGGGGAGGATAACGTGACATGGATTAGGTGATTGGCAAATGATGAGCGACATC
>CAZKHV010000159.1:0-3442 GCA_964552605.1 uncultured Zetaproteobacteria bacterium
TTAATGGCTTGCACAAAACCATATTGTTTATGATTTAACTGCGTACCCAGCAATAAATTACTCATGCCCAGCACGCCATTCATGGGAGTACGTATTTCATGACTCATATTGGCCAGAAAGGCCGACTTGGAACGCACTGCATCCAAAGCGATATCCCGCGTTTCTTTCAACATTTCAGTTTGACGTTCCAAAGCAATCTCATGCTCCAAACGGCGGTGATAATCACCATGAATACGCTTGCCCATATCAAAGCTAAACAACAAACCACACGATAACAAAAGACCCAAAGCCACTGCCGTTTGTGTACCCATCAACAACAAACCACACAATAATGGCAGCAACATAATGAGCAAAAACAGTTGTAATAATCGAGGTGAAATTGCCAGCACATTGATCGCACCACCAACGATGGAAAACAGCAACAAAGCCATCATCCACACGTCCTGAGGCTCACCTCCAACAACAGCGCCAACAGCCAGCATCGACCATGTGGTTGCCAGCAATAAGGTAGATGCATTAAACACCATCAAACGAAAATGCTCAGCAATGAGTTTAACGCCCCATGAAAAACCAAGAGCAGCGCGCACAATAGATGTTACAGCAATCATGATACCTGCAGAAATCGCCAGTTCAGGATAATAATTCAATACATTCGTAGCATATAAAAACCAGAAATACAGCACCATATAAACAAGGTTTCCGGTCATTCCACGGCGCACCAACTCATCGTACAAGCGGCCACCGATTTCAGCTTGAATATCCGAATGCTTTGAAGGCTCATCCAAATCGAACTGAATATGTTCAAGGCGGTGCATCTAAACTTAATCCAGCAGGATCGATTGACCCAACATCGTTTCGGCTTTATCGGCCGGAACAGGAGGGCTGAATAAATAGCCCTGAATCTGATCACAGCCTTTATCGCGCAACCATTCCAATTGCGCTTTGGTCTCAACACCTTCAGCGACAATACCCAGGTTCAAGGCTTTGGCCAACAGGATGATGGCGTTGGTAATGGTAGCATCCTGCTCATCGTCCGGTAGATCTTTCACAAAAGCACGATCAATTTTCAACACATCGGCAGGAAAGTGTTTGAGATAACTGATACTCGAATAACCTGTACCAAAATCATCAATCGATACTTTTAAGCCCATCTCTTTCATCGCATTGAGAATAGCCAGAGCAGTATCTGCATCCCTCATCAATACCGTCTCGGTAATTTCAAACTCCAGATATTGAGCTGACATCTCGGTGGCTTTCAAAATCGCCCGAATGGCATCAAGCAAACCTTTATCGGCAAACTGGTGAGCTGATAAATTCACCGAAATACTCACTGCCGGATACCCCGCTTTGCGCCATGCCTGATGTTGCCGACACGCGGCCTCAATCACCCATTTACCCATGGGGATAATCAAGCCCGACTCCTCTGCCACCGGAATAAAGTCCATCGGTGAAATCATTCCCCGCTCAGGATGAATCCAGCGAATCAATGCTTCGAAAGCCAGCACTTCACACGTTACCGCATCCACCTTGGGCTGATAAAACAGCACCAACTGATCCTGTTCAATAGCCTCATGCAGCTCACTTTCCAATTGCACTCGATGATAACTTTGCTTGCGCAATGCATCATCATAAAAACATATAGCGTTACGCCCCTGCGATTTTACCTCGTACATAGCCGCATCAGCATTTTTTAATAAGGTATCAATGTCCTCACCATCTTCCGGATAAATCGCGATACCAATACTGGAACTCACACTCACACGATTGCCGGAGAGCATCATCGGCTCTGCAATACGATTCAACACACGCTGAGCGACCAATTCCACATGTTTCACATCATGCAAGCCACTTAACATCACCGTGAATTCATCGCCGCCCAAGCGGGCTAACGACATGCCCATTTCACCCACATCTCTGGCTGCTAAATCGGAAGAGCGCACACTCTCGCTCAAACGCTCTGAAATTGTTTTCAACAGCTTATCGCCGGCCTCATGACCTAGGCTATCATTGACCCGTTTAAACTTATCCAAATCTAGAAACATCACAGCGACCTTTTCGTTGTTGCGACCAGCATGGTGCAAGGCCATGCTCAAATGTTCCTTGAACAAGTCCCTATTAGGCAAACCGGTGATCGAATCATAATAAGCCAATTGCCTGATCGACTCTTCAGCTCGACGCTGTTCACTAATATCTTGAATCGTTCCAAAAATACGCTGGCTCGATTCTACCGGTTCAGAACTGCTATCGAGATGCATCAAAATGGTTTTTTCCTGACCATTGGGCAAACAGGCTTTGAATGAAATATCAGAAGCCTCTCCCTCAACCGCTTTTTGCACCGCCATATCAAAGGCTTGTTTATCATCCGCATGCACCGAGCCAAGCAGTAATTTATGAAAAACACTGGGAGCAACACGGGGCACAGCAAAAATACGGTAACTTTCCTCCGACACAAACAGCTCTTGTTTATCCATATCCCACGTCCAGTTACCGAGCTTGGCAACACGCTGCGCTTCAGCCAACAGATTGGAGTTCTGTTGCGCCGACTGCATAAGTTTGCTGGAACGTAAAATATATTGAATCCGGTGTCTGAACACGACCCACTTGATGGGCTTACTAATAAAGTCCGTTGCACCACAGTCATAGGCTCGCTCAATCGATTCCACATCATCCACGCCGGTCACAACCACGATTGGAACGTCCAATCCCTCGGGAATAGCACGTAAACTCTTGCAAAATGCATAGCCATCCATGCCCGGCATTTGCAAATCAACCAAGATCAACTGCGGTTGATGTTCACTAAACATGGCCAAACCTTCATGCCCATCACTGGCCTCAATCACGTTAAAACCAGCTTCATGCAGTGATTCAATCATAATCATCCGAGCCATCGGATCATCATCAATGACCATTACTGCTTCTATGCCGCGTTTTTGATGCATACCTTGGGTGTTTTTACGTCTATCCATGCTCAGTCCAAAAGCAAACATTATGCCAAAAGCATACGCTACAAACCACCGCAAAAAGCATCACGGGGTAAAAATAAACCCACCGTGCGATGAACATTCCACCGTAGCCTGCTCGGGGTCGTCAGCATTTTCGACAATGACATGCTGCATTGACGCAAGACAATCCAGTTTGACGGTTTCAAATCTCAAAGCAATACCACCATCCATAGAGCGCACAACAACCGCATCCGCAAGAATGGGTAATGCATGTTTAGAGTGCCCCAATAGAATGCTAATTTGACATTTACTCTCCGCCTCCAAGCTTTGCTCTGTATGCAAAAAGATGCCACTCATACTCAAGTCCACCACATCTACGCCAAACGCCTCGCCACATTCCGGTGTCAAAATGGCGGCAATAGATACCTTAGAACGGCTATATTGACGCTTATTTTGGTGCAGTTTCATATCTTCCCCTCCGGATAACACTCACCTTTCTC
>CAZKHV010000160.1:0-3415 GCA_964552605.1 uncultured Zetaproteobacteria bacterium
CGGACATGAGTCCGGTATTTCAGCCTGGCTGGTGAAACCGTTTGAGCCGGATGCGTTGATTGAGACTGTCGGCAGTATGTTGTTTTAAGTATATTGAATGAACCGTACGGAATAGCGACTCAGGTCGCATTGCAACTATCCAATGATGAAGTGTTACACGTTTTTAAGGTTTGGAAAGAAGGAGTAGGCGATGGATAAGGAATTATTGGCGGAGTTTTTAACCGAGAGTAATGAAAATATGGCCTCCATCGAAGAGCAGTTGATGGCATTGGAAGCCAACCCGCAAGATGACGAATTGATCAATGCTATTTTCCGTGTCATTCATACGGTGAAGGGCAGTTGTGGATTCCTAGGTTTGAGTGGTTTGGAAAAGCTGGCACATGCTGGTGAAGACCTGCTGGGTAAGATTCGCTCGCTAAAATTTGCTGTGAATGAAGATATTGTGTCGCTCTTGCTCGATTGTGCGGATGGCATCAATGATTACCTGCAAGGCTTAGAGGAGAATGGCGCTGAACCGATGCTTGATCATAGTTCGGTGATTTCACGTTTGCAGGCGGCGGAGCGTTTGGTGGATAGCATGGCGGGGGCGGGGATTAGCGTTGCTCCTGCAGCAGTTTCGGTTGCCTCAGAACAAGTGGATTCAGACGTAGAGCAAGCAAAGCCTGCCGATGGCCATGCTGATATTAGCGTGGATGATTGGGCTGGTGATTTTGATGTGGCCGTGCGTGAAGCGATGACCGCGCAAGGCTGGTTTACGCCGGAGCAGGTGATTGCTGCAGGGTTTGCACCTTTGCGGGATCTGGATGCGGTAGCACCAGCCGATGCCCTAAAAATACTAGGTTTGGCGAAAAAGGTAGTGGGACAAGGTGGTGCGACGAAAAAGACCGTAGAAGTCGCCAAAGCTGTCGCTGAACCTGTCGAAGAAGAGGCCGTGGCGGTTGAGGCAATATTGCAGCCGGAAACAAAACCTGCAGTAACCCCTAACCTGCCCGTGCCAACGCAGAAACAAGCAGCACCGAAAGCCAAGAACGCCGGCAGTATTCGTGTCGATGTGGAATTGTTGGATTCGTTGATGAATCAGGTGGGTGAGTTGGTATTAACACGCAATCGTTTGTTGCAGATGGTGCAGGAGTCCGGCTCCATGGAGTTTATGCGGGTTGGCCGTGAAGTCGATCAGGTGACCGAGCGCTTGCAATCGCAATTGTTGCGTACGCGCATGCAACCGATCAAAACCATTTGGGGCAGTGTGCCGCGTGTGGTGCGTGATATGAGTAAATCATTGGGTAAACGCATTGATGTGGTCATGGATGGAGAAGAAACCGAACTGGATCGTACAATCCTGACGGCATTAAAAGATCCTTTAACGCATATTATCCGCAACAGCTGTGATCATGGTGTGGAAATGCCGGCTGCACGACGGGCGAACGGTAAACCGGAAGTGGGTACGTTGCGTTTGAGTGCGGCACAGGAATCCGGTTTTATTGTGATTGTCGTGTCCGATGATGGCGGTGGCATTGATGCGGAAAAAGTAAAAGCCAAAGCCTTGAGTATGGGTGTGATTAATGAGGCGATGGCAGCATCGATGAATGATCAGGCAGCGTTGCAGTTGATTTTTAATGCCGGTCTTTCGACGGTAGAAAAGGTCAGTAATTTATCTGGCCGTGGTGTGGGTATGGATGTGGTAAAAACATCGATTGAAAAAGTCGGTGGCACAGTCGATATCAGCTCTGAAATGGGGAAAGGCACCCAATTGCGCATCCGCATTCCGCTTACCCTGGCCATTATATCGGCCATGATTGTGCGTTGCTGTGACCGGCGTTTTGCGATCCCGCAGATCAGCGTGCGTGAACTACTCAGTGCGCGGGCTGGGTCTGAGGATTGGCGTATTATTGGTGGATGTCCGTTTTTCCGCTTACGAGGGCGTTTGTTGCCGGTACTTGAATTGGCTGAAACCCTGAAACTGGCTGAAAGTGTGCCGCATGACGGCTCGATTGTGGTCATGGATCTGGGGGATCGCACGTTTGGTATTTTAATCGATGAGATTTTCGGGGCGGAAGAAATTGTTGTAAAGCCGCTCGGAGTGCATTTTCAAGAATTGGCTCATTATGGTGGTTGCAGTATTCTCGGTGATGGCAGTGTGATTCCTATCCTCGATTGCAATGGTTTGGCGCAGATGATGGATTTATCGGAAGAGGCAGATCAGGCCGCACTGATGAATAATGAAGAACAATCAACCCAGGCGAACGAAATGCAGCATGTCTTGGTGTTCAAGCATGGGAGCAGTCGTTTTGCTATTCCGATGGCGTTGGTTGAACGGCTGGAACGCTTTCCTGCCGATAAAATTGAATCATCCGGTGGTTCGGAAGTGTTGCAGTATCGTGATGAAGAAGTGATTCCGGTCTTGCGCTGGGGTGATTTAATTGACCATCAATGCGAGCCGAGTGATGAGGTGTATGGTTTGATTTTATCCGATGGTCAGCATCGGATGTGCCTGCATGTTGATGAAATAATTGATATTTTAGAAGTGCTGCTGGAAATCAAAAAACCGGTACAAAAAGAATTTTTCCTCGGCACCGCTGTGATTTTGGAGCAGGCCACCGAAGTGGTCGATGTGTGCGATGTAATCAAGCGGGCGATACCGGATTGTTTGGATAAACCTGCCGAAGCTGTGGATGCAGCTCTGCGACGCAATATTCTGCTTGTGGAAGATGCAGCATTTTTCCGGAATTTGGTTGTGCCCTCGTTGCAGGCAATGGGGTGCGATGTCTGGACTGCTGAAGATGGCTTAGTGGCATGCAAAATCCTGAATGATAAAACGCCGGATATTATTGTTACGGATCTAGAAATGCCCAATATGGATGGTTATGAACTGGCGTGCTGGATTGCCGAGCAGGAGCATTTGAAGGGGATTCCGGTGGTGGCTTTAACGGCGACACCACCGGATGAAAAGGATGTTGAGCGTCGCCGGATGTTTGATGCGGTGCTGGTGAAATTTGATCGAAAAACCATGACTGAAACATTGCAAGTGATGATGAATACGGTTTCGACACGAACAACAAGCCATGGCGATGCATCGGGTGTTTCCATTGATCGGAATTAAGGAGGCCAGGGATGAATGAAAATAGTATGATGAGAGTGCAAAAAACACAGAAAAGTACGGAGCTTCTGACCTGCCGGGTGGGTGATCAATGGCTGGGTTTGCAGGTGCGGCAGGTGCGTGAAGTGGTGACACCGCAAGTATGTACGAAGATGCCGCTCTCAGCTGATGCGGTGATGGGCTTGATCAATCTGCGCGGGCGGGTCATTACGCAACTCGATGTGCGCAAGGTGGTTGGTTTGCCGGATCGGGAAAACGATGTCTATCGGGTGGCTATTGTGGAAACGCTTTCGGGTGAAGATTTTGGTCTGGTGATGG
>CAZKHV010000161.1:0-3371 GCA_964552605.1 uncultured Zetaproteobacteria bacterium
ACGATTAATCATTTTAATGATTTGCAGGCATCTGTGATTCGTGCTGCGGATAATCAAAGACATAAAACCGTATTAGCAGACAAACAAAAATTAATCGTGATTGAGGAAAACCGGGCATTGTGGGTTTCACAAGGTAAATTACACCTGCATAATTATTTCCATGAAATTCCGGTATCGGCCACAGCCAGTCTTATCCGACTCGAAGATGACGACATCTGGATTCAACAGAGTCTGGAGGTGATACGTGTACTTTCCGTCGTTGATGATGAGAAAACGGTGCTGATTAGTACTGTGGATCATTTATATAATTTAGTAGCAAGCGTATATCGTTTGGCAAAAGGGGAAATCTGTATTGCTATTCGTGATGTTGTGCCCGCATTCCGTGAGCAGAGACACGATGTGAGAATCGCCCCTACGGAAGAGATTCCTGTTCATATCAAATGGAAGGGGGAAGAGCTTGTCGCTACGATAAATGATATATCCTGTAGTGGGCTAGGCCTTGCTCTTAAGGCCGGAACGGCTATTGGCGAAGGGGATCACCTGCTATGCCGCTGGGAACTTAACAACAAAACCTTTGAGATTGATGGGCGTATCGGCTGGTTAAAAAACAATGGGAAGCAATTGTTTGTCGGGGTTAAACTGGAGCTGGAGCGTTGTCAGAGATCGGATATCTACCGCTACCTGTTTAAACAGCAGCAAGCCATTGCAGGGCGTCTGCACAGTTTGGAGGTGCCCCATTGGCTACGTGATAGCCGCTTGAGCAGGAGCTAATCTCACCGAAAAGTAACAGGAGTTCAAAGTGGAATTTTCTATTGAAGGCCATTGAGCAGCATTGCCTTTAACACTTGGCCTATAGAGAGATTTCGTTGTTTCATATCCTGTGGAATAAGGGCATCAATGCTCTACCGGTTCCCAGCTCGTCATACATTCCTGCAACAGATCAAGATGGTTTAATTCTTTATTTTCGCAGCCCGACATCATCGAATCCGTTGATATTTTCATAGTCATTCCGTGATATTTTGAGCACTGCTTTTAAGAACAATGCCTGATTTACGATTTACTCAAGTTGAGAATAGCGTGGCGGATCAATTTGGAGTCATCATGCAGGCCTTGTTTGCCGATATTGTCTTTAGGTAAATGTATGGCTTCTCCAATGACAAGCTTGGCACGGCAGCGGCGGTAGAAGGGTCGCCACATGTGGATGTGGTCAAAAGGCCATACGCCGGAGACCCGAAAGGGAATGATCGGCGCGCCAGTTTCGCGCGCGATTAAAGCGGCTCCCGGCATGATGCGATGCAATGGGATCGGAGGATTGGCCGCACCCTCTGGAAACAGGCACAGGACATTGCCAGCTTGTACCACCTCAATGGCTTTGCGTAAGGCCTGGCGATTAGCGCCGCCCGGATTCACCGGGATAGCACCGATGGCATCAAAGGCGCGACGCGCATACCACATCTTCTGGTAATATTCGCGAGCCATGAGAAATGAAACAGGTCGGTTGATGCGAGCTTGCAGCAACAAGGGGTCGAGGCCACAGAGGTGGTTGCCGACCAAGATGACCGAACCTTCGGGTAGGCTGTGTTCATGGCTGGATAAACGATGCCAGCTGCGACAAAAACATCGATTGATGCGACGCAACAACAGGCTGGGGCCAAGCTGATGATGTGGCTGAGTCATGTTGGAATGATTGCTGTTTCGATATATTTTACAATCACTAGTTGTTCAATGTCTATGTTGGTTGCTTAAATCTCCCTTTCGATTTGGGGATGTAAGCATGAAGATGCTTTGGCTACTAAAAACGCAGCATAATATTGAGTTGGAGCTTTTGTTTGTGATGGAGGTCTTATGCCGCGTATTGAAAAAACCGCTTTTCAAAATTCACAGGGTGAATACTTGTCTGCGCGCATGGATATGCCGGATGGTGCAGTGCATAGCTATGCTCTGTTGGCACACTGTTTTACCTGCAATAAGAGTTTGCGAGCTGCCGGACATATTGCCCGAGCCTTGCTGGAGCAGGGGATAGCGGTGTTGCGTTTTGATTTTACCGGCTTGGGTGATAGCGAGGGTGATTTTTCAGAGACGAACTTTTCCAGCAATGTGCAGGATATTCTCAGTGCGGCTGCGTTTATGGAAGAATCGGGTTTTGCAGCACAGATCCTGATCGGTCACTCACTCGGTGGAACTGCCGCATTAAAAGCAGCGCAATATATTGCATCGGTTCAGGCCGTGGTGACGATTGGCAGTCCGTTTTCACCGACTCATGTAGCGGATCAGTTTGCTCAATCCAGGGCACGGATTGCCGAGATCGGTCAGGCGCATGTGCAATTGGCGGGGCGTGATTTTATCATCAAACAACAGTTTCTGGATGACCTGGAGCAAGCTTCGGTTGCAGAGGATATTCGTCGTTTGAATAAGGCGTTATTGGTCATGCATGCACCGCTGGATGAAACGGTTGGCATCGCCAATGCTGCCCGGATATTTGAGCATGCACATCATCCCAAGAGTTATATTTCCCTTGATCAGGCCGATCATTTAATGAGTAACCCGGCCGATGCGAGCTATGTCGGTCAGATGGTCGCGTGCTGGGCCAAACGCTATGTAACACCGGCATAGCGCGAGGGTATTGAGGGGTATCTTGGATGCTGATCGTAAGACGGCTTGAATATGGCGGACAAAGAGCTATGCCGTTATTTTTTAGACCATCGTTCTCCATGCCATCGTTCTCCCTGCCTTCGCTCGCATCGCTATGTCTCATGCTCGGGGTATGGCTGGGCTTGTCCGCTTTTACCTTGTCCCCCTCGTTAATCCCGCGCGATCAGATTCTTGCAGGCGGGCCGCCGAAGGATGGTATTCCAGCCCTGACTGATCCAACGACCGAAAGTATTGAGGCGGCCAACCGCTGGTTGAGAGATGATGATTTGGTGATAGGGGTCGTGATTGCAGGTCAGGCCAGAGCCTATCCCATTCGTATTTTAAACTGGCATGAAATTATTAATGATCGAATCGGTAAGCATGCTTTTGTGGTGAGTTATTGCCCCTTGTGCGGCAGTGCTATGGTGTTTGATACACCTGATCAGTTTGGTGTGTCCGGTTTGTTGTACCAATCCGATGTGCTGTTGTACGATCGCAAATCGGAGAGTTTATGGTCACAGTTGATGATGCAGGCGGTGACAGGCTCACGGGCTGGAGAAAAGCTCCTTGCCATGCCGATTCATCATGCTTCATGGCGGGCATGGAAAGCCGCACACCCACAAAGCACGGTGGTGTCGCGCGATACGGCATATCGGCGTGATTATAGTCGCAACCCATACGCCGGTTATGCAGATACTTCGGCTACATTTTTTCCTGTCTATCACCATGATTCCCGTTTT
>CAZKHV010000162.1:0-3357 GCA_964552605.1 uncultured Zetaproteobacteria bacterium
GACTTAAATTCGCACGCGCCGCATAAATTGCCGCGCTATAACCCGCAGGGCCAGAACCCAAAATAATCAAACGATGATGTTGCACATCAGCCATAAAAGCGCCTCCTAAAAACGAAGCGTGAGACTAGTCACCCCCGCTGCTGTTTTCAATGTAACATAAAATACTCTGATTTTTTAAAATAAACGCTCGCACTATTCTAAAACTTTTCCCATACATCATCACTACTTTCTTCTAAGTTAACCTGCACCTTAACTATTTCCCGCACCTGCTGTTTTGCACATTTTTTAGCCACTTTCTTAATTTTCTTTTTAGCCTTTTTATTATCGGATTCTGACTGAGCAACATCATCTAACTGAAACTGCCCAATCTGCTGGCGCAAATCTTCTGCCTGATCATTGAGCCGTTCACTTGCAGCAGCCGATTCTTCAACCATCGCAGTGTTTTGTTGTGTTCCTGCATCAAGCTGAGCAATCGCCTTGTTAATTTGATCAATTCCCTGACTCTGCTCTGAGCTCGCTCCATCAATTTCAGCAATTAGCGTTCCAACCCGTGATACTGCACCCACAATTTCTTGCAATGCTGAACCAGACTCATTCACCAACTCACTGCCATACGCCACACTTTCTACACTCTGATTAATAAGTGCCTTAATCTCTTTTGCAGCTCCAGCAGAGCGCTGTGCCAACATACGCACCTCTGCTGCAACCACCGCAAACCCTCGCCCTTGTTCACCAGCCCTTGCGGCTTCCACAGCTGCATTCAAAGCCAACAAGTTGGTTTGGAAGGCAATTTCATCAATCACCCCAATAATGTCTGAAATACGCTTACTGTTTGCATTAATATCTGACATGGCAACAACGGTTTTTTCAGAAATAGTACTACCCTGTGTGGCAAGCTCTACAGCTCCTTTAGCTAGCTCATTCGCTTGGCGCGAATTATTCGCTGTCTGCTGTACTGTACCTGTGATTTCTTCAATACTGGCAGCAGTCTCCTCCAATGCCGCCGCTTGCTCTTGTGTTCGCCCATTAAGCGCATGCGTACCCTCAGCAATCTCATTGGCTCCCATACCAACTTCCCCAGCTGTATCACGCACATGCCCCATCGCCATAGCCATCTTTTCTGCTGCATTATTATTCGCCTGTTTGGCTTCATCAAACATGCCTTGATAATCATTGCTAATGCGATAAGTCAGATCTCCTTCTTCTAACGCTTTCAAACCTTGAATAATATCACCAATACCCCGCTCACTGACATCCAATAGCTCATTCAGAGCCTGACTTAACTCACTGATTTGACCAGATGTGCCTTCCACTTTAATACGGCGAGACAACTCCCCTTGTTTGGCTGCCTCCACTAGCCCTTTAACATCGTGTTCAATCATATGTTCAAGTGCTACATCTTGCGTACGGTCAAGCCACTCTGTAACCGTTGCAATGCGGTTACCCTGTGCGTCAAATACTGGGTTTATAATAATTTTCACCCATGTTCCACCTAGATTCATATCAGGTGATGAAAATGTTGTGGTTAAACTATCAAGAATCCGACGTTGATAAGCTGGATCCTTGTGAAACACATCAATACATGTGCCCATCAATTTTTTAGCATCAAAATTAGGTAATTCTTGCCTGAAATTAGACTCATTCTTTTCCAGCATTTTATGCAATGTGTCATTAATATAAATAATATTATGATTCTGGTCTGCCATCATTACATTTGCTGTCGTGCTATCCAATGCAGACTGAATTCTAGCTGCAAGATTTAACTGCTGACGTGCATCATTCACCATAGAGCCTTGTCTAATTTGTAACATCTTAGCCGCCCGCAAAGCATCGCCTAACTCATCACCTCGTTTAATATTAATCTCTGATTTAAAATTTCCCTCGGCAATTGTTTCCATTGTAGCTGATACCGCTCGTATACCAGGCAGCACCCCTATACGGATAAATACCCCGACTGCCGTCAACAGCGCCACAAAACTGCCTATAACACCATAAGTTAAGGTACTAATAAGGACATCTGCGCTTGCACCCACTAAAATCATCTGACTAAAATGATAAGCCATAGCAGTCATTTTAAGGCCAATCAACCCCATAATACCCAACAAACGCTGAGTAATACTACGGTTGCCCCAACAAACACCCATCACTCGGCTTAATAAGCTTGGTTTAAGCTTGGCAGCACCCCTGTTAACCTGAGCATACAACTTTGTAGCCGCCTCGATTTCCTGTTCACTGGCTTTATAACGCACAGAAATATAACCAACTACCTGACCATGCTCCGTTACTGGCGCTACATTCGCAGTCACCCAATAATAATTACCGTTCTTGCAACGATTCTTCACCTGACCAACCCAAGGGCGACCTGATTTCACTGTGTCCCACAAATCTTTAAACGCCGCTTCAGGCATATCTGGGTGACGAACAATGTTGTGATTTTTACCAATCAGCTCTTGCTCAGAAAATCCGCTAACTGCAATAAACTCAGGGTTTGCAGAAGTAATAATTCCTTTTAAATCAGTCATTGAAACGAGAATAGCATCGTCATTCATCTCAACTTCTTGGTTCGTTATAGGTTGATTATTGCGCATGGTAATACTCCAAAACATTTATGCACCACCACACTTCATAGCGTAGTGAATCACAAATAAATAATTGAAGTGACTATAGATTAAACACAAGTCAAGCATATTACAGCCCAAATATGCTCGCTATTTACCTGAGCATGATCCTTTAGCATGGTTAAAAACATTGCTCGCATGTCACAAAGAAGGTCTAAAAAGTGAAAAAGCACCTACGTTTTCGCAAGTGCTTTATCTGAAATGGTGGGATGTCGGGGATCCGAATGCTCGGCGAGCAAAATAACGGCATTTGCCAAGACCAGCTAAGACCACCCCAGATCAATAACCCCAACGTTTTACATCAAACGGGACTTTTAGTTCAACCAGTCCAGACTAGCCCAGACCAAGCCTCATTTTGCCACAGTTCGGTCACAAATTTCTGTCCTAACTGCGGATTCAAATTGCGTACATTCGAGCAGGAACGCGCGAGCCTGAGCGCGTTGTCCGTATCGAATGCAAGCAACGATGAGGATGAGGACTTTCGTGTCTGTTAACGACTTCGTTTCCACTCATCTAAAGGGCGGAGACTGGTTCCAAATAGTCTTAATATAGTCATACAGTAAAACAAATAGATTTATTCGATTATAAAAGATGCCGTCAAAAGTACCGTCAATTTACAATCTGCCTAGCTATTACTGGAGTGAGTAAGGCACTATACATCTTTGTTCTACGAATGACTTCTTTCGGCCCAGACTGTGTGAAAACACAGCATCAATTCTTTCAAAGCAGAATTGAACTT
>CAZKHV010000163.1:0-3347 GCA_964552605.1 uncultured Zetaproteobacteria bacterium
CGCAGTGCATGTCGGGCTCTATGCAGCAGAACGTGCAGATGTGTCGATGTGATGTCGCAGCTCTTACATACGGTTGCAGTGTCTTCGCCGATGATGTCGCGCATACGAAAAACCATTTGTTGTTTTTCGGGTAATTTTCTGATGCAGGTTTCCAGCGTGTGGCTGAATTGTTCACTGCTGAATAAGTCTTCCGGGTTCTCTTTCCATGCATTGGGTGCTTCACTCCAACTACCATTGGAATTGAAATAGGCCGAGGTTGGATCGTTCTCGACAGCTTCGGTGAGATTGCGGTTACGGATTTCACGCCGGATATGATCGATGATTTTGTGTTTTAAGATGCCGACCAGCCAGGTGCGAATGGAAGATTGTCCGGCAAAACGGTCAAAGCCCTTCCAGCCAGCCAACAATGTTTCCTGCAACATATCGGCAGCCAGTTCTTCATTGTGTAATCGGGACATGGCAAAGCGATAGAGGTAATCACCGTGTTCACTTAACCAAGTATGCGGATCATCAGGTTTATTCATGGTGGCCTACTCTGCCCAAAGCAGGTGCGGCTTCAAGTGGCGCTGTCTGGCCTATCCGGGTGCGTGTTTGACTTCGTTCTTCTGCCTTGCTTTGATACCATGCGCGGTGGCGATGTGATGGAGAGAATGTGGTATTAAATGAGCAGGCTATTGGTGTATTTGATTCCGGAGTGGGGGGGCTATCTGTGCTGACCCATATTCATGCGCGCTTACCAAATGAGTCGTTGCTTTATGTCGCGGATTCCGCGTTCATGCCCTATGGCTGCAAGTCGGATGCGTCGGTGAAAAAACGCTGCATGGATTTGGCGGCTTTCTTTGCTGAGCAGCGATGCAAGGCGCTGGTTGTGGCTTGCAATACTGCGACAGCAGTCGCCATTCATCAGCTTAGAGCCTGTTATGACTTTCCAATTATTGGTATGGAGCCTGCAGTAAAACCTGCTGTGGCGCATAGTCGATCCGGTGTGGTGGGTGTGCTGGCCACGACTGGTACGTTGGGCAGTGCGAAGTTTCAACGTCTTCAACAGCGCTTTGCCTCTGCTGCGCAGCTGATTATTCAGCCGTGTCCGGGTTTAGTGGAGCAGATTGAAACGGGTGATCTGGATGGTGATCGGATTCGAAGTATGTTGCACTGCTTTCTGCAGCCATTGATGCAACAGGGGGTCGATACGCTGGTCTTGGGTTGCACGCATTATCCCTTTATTACCCCCTTGATCCGGGAAATACTTGGTGAGGATATAAGTATTATTGATAGCGGTGATGCTGTTGCTTGCGAGTTGCAACGCCAGCTTCAAAAGCGGCAGTTGTTATCACAACAGGGGACAACAGAGGATATTGCGGTGAATTTTTGGCGCAGTGGGGATGGTCATGATGGGGTCGCCGTGATGTCCCGATTATGGGGAGGGTTGATTTTACCGAAGCAACTTCCGTTTTGATTTCTTGCACTTAGTCAATCTAACGTTAATCTTTGCGCTAAATATATAAAACAAGGAAAGAAATCAACCATGAGTACAAAGAAAATCACCAAAAAAGCATTGAATGAAAAAGCCGCAACTCTGAACATAAAAGGCGCTGCAAAGCTGCGTAAAACAGAACTGATTCATACTATCCAGATCGCTGAGGGTAATACGGATTGTTTTGGTCGTATTGAAAACTGTGATGTGACACCATGTTTGTATCGTGCGGAATGCCAGTCTTAATAAATTGATCCGCAGTATCAACGCTGTCTGATATTTCGGATTAAAGCCTCTGCATATGCGGGGGCTTTTTCGTTTTCACGCATTGAGGAATGGTCATGGTAGGGTTATCTTCCTCGGCTTGAGAAATCTGGAGGGAAACAGTTCATGTCTCCCCGATAAAGCCCAAAAAGGATAGGTAATCATGGCAAGAAAGTTTAATTTCAGTGCAGGGCCGGCAATGTTGCCAACAGCCGTAATGGAGCGTGCGCAGCAGGAAATGCTGGAGTGGAATGGTTCGGGGATGTCGGTGATGGAAATGAGTCATCGCGGCAACGAGTATATGTCGATTGCAACAAAGGCAGAGAAAGATCTGCGCGAAGTGATGGGTATCCCGGATAACTATAAGGTGCTTTTCCTTCAGGGTGGTGCCTCGGCTCAGTTTGCGATGATTCCGCTTAACCTGTTGGCTGATAAACAGAATGCAGATTATATTAATACCGGCATTTGGTCGAAGAAAGCGATTGCTGAGGCTAAACGCTATTGTACTGTGAATATTGTCGCTGATACTTCGGGCGATGGCTTCACCACTGTACCGACGCAGGCTGAGTTGAATTTGAATCCGGATGCTGCCTATGTTCATTATACACCGAATGAGACCATTGCCGGTGTTGAGTTTGATTATATTCCTGAAACCGGTGATGTCCCGCTTATTGCGGACATGTCTTCCACCATTCTGTCGCGCCCGATTGATGTGTCCAAATTTGCGATGATCTATGCCGGTGCCCAGAAGAATATCGGCCCTGCTGGTTTAGGCATTGTGATTATCCGTGAGGATCTGCTGGGGAGTGCCGCAGAGAATACGCCTGCTATGTTTAATTATAAAACCCATGCTGACAATGGTTCGATGTACAATACGCCGGCAACATACAGTTGGTATATGGCGGGGCTGGTTTTTGAGTGGATTAAGGAGCAGGGCGGCTTGGAAGCAATGGGGGCGGTTAATAAACGCAAAGCGGATAAACTCTATGCAGCAATTGATAACAGTAGCTTTTATGCGAACCCGGTAGCCATCAATGCACGTTCCTGGATGAATGTGACTTTTACATTGGCGGACTCCGAGCAGGATGGCGCTTTCCTCGCAGGCGCAGCAGAGAACGGGCTGATTACGCTGAAGGGACATCGTTCCGTCGGCGGTATGCGTGCCAGTATCTACAATGCGATGCCGGAAGCAGGTGTTGATGCACTGGTCGCCTATATGCAGGAATTTGAACGCAATCAAGCATAGGGAGTAAACAACGGCAGCTCTGATATATCAAAGCCCTCTGCGTAAGCAGGGGGCTTTTCATTTCCCTTTCGTTGTGAAGTTTTGTTTGTAGGCTTCTTTTTAGCCTGATGTGAGGAGCTAGGGGGGTTAAATATTACGGCCTCGGAATTTCGCATACTAAACTCGGAGAATGGTCACTCTAGTGCAATTACACCGTGCCACCGAAAATCCCATCAAAGAGCTAAAAAGAATCAGAGTAAGTGAACAGCTTTATACTAGCTTAATACGCTTGTGTCGGATAGCTAGGCGAGTAAGTTGTTATTACATCTTCCCTAGATCCTGCAAGTGACATTTTCTAGGGCATTTTTTCTCATGTAGCATTAT
>CAZKHV010000164.1:0-3327 GCA_964552605.1 uncultured Zetaproteobacteria bacterium
GTACCCTTCGCTTTGGTGGGTGGCTTCTGGCTGGTGTACCTGTTGGACTACAATATGAGTGTGGCCGTGGGAGTTGGTTTTATTGCATTGGCCGGGGTGGCGGCTGAAATTGGAGTATTAATTCTCACCTTCATTGGGCAGGAAGTAAAACGGCGGCGTGATGAGGTGCAAGGGCCATTATCGAGGCAGGATATCTTTGACGCGGTATTGCAGGGCACTTCCCAGCGAGTGCGGCCGATTGCCATGACAGCAACGGCTGTGATTGCGGGGTTGTTGCCTATTATGTGGGGCGCAGGCACAGGATCGAGTGTCATGCAGCGCATCGCTGCTCCCATGATTGGCGGCATGGTGACTACGACCATTTTGTGTCTGATCGTATTGCCGGTGATTTACGGTTTGATCTTACAGCTTATGGAAAAACAAATGATTAAAAATGAAAAGGAGACGATATGAAAACTACAAATAAAAAGGTTCTGTTTGGGGCTATGGGCTTAACTGCTTTGTTATTGGCGGGCTGCGATAATGCTGCCGATGTGAGTCAAAATGCTACCGTGAACGAGAAAGCGGCGGTCAGTAGCGCTGCTCTCCCAGCATCAACCAAGCAGCTTGGTAAAAAGGCTTTGCCGGAAGTGGTGATGTACAAATCACCAAATTGCGAATGCTGCACGGGCTGGGCGGATCATCTGCGCAAAGAAGGTTTTACGGTTGTGGTGCATAAACGCGATGACATGGATGTGATTAAAGCGAAATATGGTGTGGATCAAAAATTGGCATCGTGCCACACCGCCATTGTCGATGGTTATGTAATCGAAGGCCATGTGCCTGCTGCTGATGTGGAACGTTTATTAACCGAGCGGCCGGATATTGTTGGTCTCACCGCACCGGGCATGCCCATGAAATCACCGGGTATGCAGAAATCCGGCCAGACACCAAAAAACTATGATGTGTTGGCGTTTGATGCCGATGGGAAATCACGCGTTTTTACACACTATTAAAAGGAGAATCAAAATGAAAAACACGATTATTGCAATCACATCTTTATTGGCCATGGCAGCAGCTCAGCCGGCACTGGCGGGTGAAGATGGACATGCTCATTCGCATGGCGATCAACACAAGGAGATGATGCAGGAACACGGCCATGATATGAGTCAGATGAAAGACCATGACATGAGCCAGATGAAAGGCCACGGTCATCATGATATGGATGCGGTGGCCGATCATGGGCAGATGCAGGGCGATATGAAAGCCATGAATGAGATATTTCTGGTTAAAAAAGATATCGATGCTTACACCGTGAGTTTTCATGTCATGAAGGTAAAAGCAGGTATGGAGCATGGTGGCTCGCATAATCTGATGGTCAAGGTTGAAAAAGATGGTAAAGCGCTGACGGATTTAACTGCTAATTCCAAAGTGACTCATCCGAATGGCAAATCAGAATCAAAGATGCTGATGAAGATGGGTGATTGGTATATGGCGGGTTATGACTTGGATCATGCAGGACAACACAAATTGATGGTGTTGTTTAAGACTGCCGATGGCAAAAAACATTTTGGTGGCGTGCATTACCCTGCGAGTAAATAACAAGGATCAGTGCCCAAGTCTCATGGGGTTTTGGGTGCTGATTGATTCTGATGGTTTCTGACGAGCGGTTGCGAATAAAAAGGAGTGTGTATGGAATACAAAAAGGTGAATGCGATTATCAACCCCTTGATGTTAGAGAAAGTCGATACGGCTCTGCGTGACATGCAAGTGCCGGGCATGACGGTGACGCAGGTGAAAGGTTATGGGGAATACCATAACTTTTATCAACCTGACATGATGTGTAAACATGCGAGTATTGAAATATTTTGTAACGCATCCGAGGCTGATGCTATCGCTCGATGTATTGTGAATGCAGCGCATATTGGTCAGCCCGGCGATGGTATTGTGGCAATCACAGCGGTTGAAGAGATATTCTGCGTGCGTACGAAAGGTTTATTGTAGGCATGCGAGTATTGTGCGATGGAGTTATAAGGTGGCAATGAAGCGTTTCTGTCTCATTGAACAGCGTGTGAATGTTCAACAGGGATGCGGAACTTTTGTGGTTTATGCTTGATGCGGGCTGAAACTTTAGGCTTGAGGGTCTCAAAGAATAAACCATGTTGATTTTCAAAGGTTTTTCCGGACGTATCGCGCTGTGGTTTATGGCGGTATTTCTGTTTGTTGCTTTTGTCGGTTGGGATCAATTGCGGGATATCACATTGATTCACGATAAAGTTATAAAAATGGAGCAGATGAATCATCAAAGCCATGACTTGCATGCGCTTGAAATCAATATTCGATCAACGCTGGATGTGGTTCGAAACTATCTCATTACCGGCTCTGCTTCAGCCGCGACAGATTTTCAGCAAGCCCATAGAAACCTGCAATATGCGCTTGATCAAACCAGAGCAAACAATATTGATGTGGCTGAAATAACACGAGCTATTGATGCGATTTCAGTTTTGGCAAATAAGATATTTGCCTTGCCTTTTTCAACTGGCAATATGGAAGGTCCGATTCTGATGCGGGAGATTGATGAACAGTTATCAGCCTTGTCGCTTTTGTTATCGGATCAACACCATGATATGGATGGCATCGTTAATCAATCCATGCATATGGTTTCCGGCCTGCATCTGGATATGCGTTATGATCTGATGTTGTCGCTGATTTTATTGTTTGCATTGCTGCTGGGCATGAGCATTTATTTTTATGTGCATATGATTCATCCCTTGATCTTGTTGCGTCGTGAAGTCGCAAGAATTGGAGAGGGTGATTTTGCACCGCTTAGCCTTGAGCTTGGCGATAATGAACTGGGCGAGTTGTCCAGTGCGTTGAATTCAATGGGACAAGCATTGATGCACAGAAGTGCTGAGCTGGAACAGGCTAAAAGTCTGGCTGCGCATCATGAAAAAATGCATGCGCTTGGTTTGATGACGGCCAGTATCGCACATGAGGTGGGTAATCCGTTGACTGCCACCTCAGTGCAGCTTGACCTAGCCAGACATAAGTTGGCAAAAGGGCAGCATGGAGCGGTTGCGAAGTCATTGGATGAGGCCGTGCTTGAGTTGCGGCGTACGGAAATGATTATTACCAATATCCTGGATTTTGGACACCGGTCATCACACGATGAAGAATCGGTTCATATTAAAAAAGTCATTAATAGTGCTGTCCAGCTTGTGCGGCTCGCTTCAAATAGTGATTCTATTCAGGTGGTAGTAAGTGTTCCCAAAGGTATTCCATGTGCCTGGGGAAATGTTGATATGTTAAGGCAGGTGTTGGTTAACTTGCTACTCAATGCGATGGATG
>CAZKHV010000165.1:0-3307 GCA_964552605.1 uncultured Zetaproteobacteria bacterium
GCTTCTTCACCGATCTTTTCCAGCATTTTATCTGGTTTGGCATACAAGGACGCAACATACGATGCATCTGCAGATTCAGATTTCCGTGCTTCCAATACAGCCGCAAGTTGGCTGAGAATATCAGATGATTCAGGCATATGCTTTACTCCAGAGGTGCTTCGATGGTGACCCAGCGTTCAGCTTGGCGCTGTTGATAAAAACAGGATTGGCGGTTGGTGTGGCAGGCGGGGCCGGTTTGTTTGATGCTGAGTAGCAGGGTATCGCCATCGCAATCGAGATGGATATCCAGCACCTGTTGCACATGGCCGGATGATTCGCCTTTTTTCCATTGTTGTTGACGAGAGCGGGAATAATAGTGAGCGAAGCCAGTGTCGAGCGTTTGCCGCACAGCCTGTTCATTCATCCATGCCATCATCAGCACGCGGCCACTTGCAGCATCTTGTGCGATGGCAGGGACTAAGCCGGCATCGTTGAAGGCGATGTGTTCGAGCAAATTCATTGGGTGAGTTTTGTCAGGGCGCGGCCAGCCGCTGCAATGGTAGCATCAATATCGGCATCGCTGTGTGCGGCAGACATGAATGCCGCTTCATATTGCGAGGGAGCCAAATAAATGCCTTCATCGAGCATGGCATTAAAATAACGGCCAAAAAATGCGAGATCGCAATGGTTGCTCACATCATCGCAGCATGTGACGGCATCAAGATCGGTGAAAAAGATGGTGAACATCGCACCAACTTGATTGGCAACCGCAGCGACTCCAGCGGCTTTACAGCCAGCCAATAAACCTTCAACCAAACGAGTGGTTTTACTCTCCAGTTCGGTATAAAAGCCGGGTACTTGCAAACGGGTCAGGGTTTCAATGCCTGCTCGCATAGCCAAGGGGTTGCCGGATAATGTGCCTGCCTGATAAACAGGGCCATCGGGCGAGATCTGGCGCATGATGTCTTCACGACCACCATACGCGCCGACGGGTAAACCGCCACCGATGATTTTGCCGAGGCAGGTTAAATCCGGAGTGATGCCGAAGCGTTCCTGTGCACCACCGGCTGCAACACGGAAGCCGGACATGACTTCGTCAAAAATAAGCAACGCACCTTCCGCATCGCAGAGCTCACGCAGCTGTTGCAAGAATCCATTGTCATAGAGTTTCATAACCCCGGTGTTGCCGGGAACGGGTTCGACAATAATGCAGGCAATTTCGTCTTTGTTTTCCGCAAACAAACGTTTGACGGCCTCAATATCATTGAATGCAGCGGTTAGGGTGAGCTTGGCATAATCTGCTGGTACACCGGCTGAATCCGGCTCGCCAAAGGTGGCTGCACCGCTACCCGCTTTGACCAGGAAGCCATCGGCATGACCATGGTAACCACCGTCGAATTTGATGAATTTATCGCGGCCGGTAAAGCCACGTGCCAGACGTAAGGCGCTCATGGTGGCTTCGGAGCCGGAATTCACAAAACGGATGACATCAATCGATGGCACCATATCAATGACCATCTTGGCCAGATCAATTTCCAACTCACACGGTGCGCCAAAACTCATGCCGAGTTCGGCGGTTTCCTGCACACCCTTGACCACATCCGGGTGAGCATGACCGAGAATCATCGGCCCCCAGGAGCCGACATAATCAATGTAACGGTTGTGATCAACATCATGCACATAAGCGCCCTTGGCCGAAGCGAAAAAACGCGGTGTTCCGCCGACCGATTTAAATGCCCGTACCGGTGAATTGACACCGCCGGGTAATAGTTTTTGAGCTTGCTCGAAATCGATTTGTGACTGCTTGATCGGTGATTGTTTGATCTGTGTTGGCTGACTAGTGGGCATGAATAATCCTTTGAATGAAGATGGGGCGACGTTAAACTAGCATTGAAACATGTCAATTGTATTTGATGCTTATTGCTTCTGAATCGTTCCGTTTATGAACCTTTCCAGCTTGGTAACTACAGTTGATTTATTTTGACACCCTTGAAGCCCAGCGAGTTGAGTAAAATATCACGTTGTTTTTGAGCCTCTATTCGACTGTGGAAACCTGTAATCTGAATGAAATGATGGACTTGTCCGTTGCCTTGCACTCGAACGATGGCGCTATTTAAGTGCTGGGCTTTAAATCGTGCCATGTATTGCCGGGCTATTTTATTGGATGTTGCCGGAGCGAGCACCACCCAGTTTTCATCAGGCAGACTTGTTTTGATTTTATTTACTTGTTGTATGGGCGTTGTGGGTTGAATTGTTGCGAGTTGATTTGGTGTTGGTGATTTCTTGATTTTAATTTTCATGGGGGGTGTTTTTGCTGTTGTTTGACTGTTTGTGCCCTCTGACAGGGTTAATGGCTGATCAATAATCAATTGCCCCGCTGCTGATTGATGGCGTGGTGTTTTTTGTTGCATTGATGGTGCTGTTTTAGTTTGGATGGCGTGGTGCGTTATGGCTTGAGTTGATGTTGGAGCGGGTGTTAAAGCTTGATTGATGAGCAATTGCGGGGGCGTGTCATGAATGGTTTTTTTGATTATTTGTGTTGCCGATGGTGTTGATGCATCAACTATTGATACAGATGTTAAGGGCTGAACAATGGTTAATTGTGAAGGTGCCGTTTGTTGTGATGGTTGTGCTGATTGAGTCAATACTATGCTACTAAACTGTTGTTTTGCCATAGATGGTTGCACTGCGGGTTGAGCATCGCGGTGGTTGGGTTGTTTTGCTTTGTGAGCAGGGTTCGCAGTTGGAGTGATGCTGTCGGGTACTTTCGCAAGCGCTGCTGGCGATTGCTTGGAGTCCGTGCTTGTAGGCGCTGGTTGTGTGGCTGTGGAGATCTTCTCCTGTTGGGCTGTTTGAAGCGCATCTTTTTGAGTGCTGTCGTTTTCAATCATGGTGTTTTGTACGACTGGAGCCGGTTTTTCCGCTGTATCATTGTTTGTGAACCAGTAAAGGCCTCCGGCGATGGTGAGTAGAAGGGCAGAAGCAAATGCAATAATCTGCTTTGTGGGGCGCTGTTCATCTTGATCTTCAGCGGATAAATTGGCATAGACCGGTGACTCGTTTTCAAACAGTGCATTGGAGTTTGATTCAGTTGCAGTTGCGGATTCAATATCATTGACATCAAAGGCTGAGAGCGAGTCGTCTGTTGATGGTGCGGTAGCAGGCTGATGCAGGTGAGAGAGGTCAACGTCGCTGGAATTAAAACCGGTTTGCGCAGCTGTTGGTTTGGACGACTCGAATTCGGACAGTGATTCTTCCAGACTGGCAGCAAAATCATCATGTTCATTTGCAGGCGTAGCTGATGGCTCAGCTTTAGCGGGGATGGCGA
>CAZKHV010000166.1:0-3301 GCA_964552605.1 uncultured Zetaproteobacteria bacterium
GTTTGGATGAACTGCCGCAATTATGGTGTGTTTTAAAGGGTGACATGAGTTTTGTAGGGCCTAGACCAGCCTTGTATAATCAGGATGACTTGATTGCTTTGCGAACAGAGCAGGGCGTGCATGTGCTACCTGTGGGGGTAACAGGTTGGGCGCAGGTGAACGGGCGAGATGAGTTACCCATAACTGATAAAGTGGCTCTCGATGGTGAATATTTGCAACGTCAATCGATGCGTTTTGATTGTTATATTTTGTGGCTTACTTTGATTAAAGTGATTCGCCGAGACGGGGTGTCGCATTAAAGTCGGGGGACGTATGCAGGCGAATGTGATGATGGTGGCGGCCGTGTTGCTGGCTTTGTCTGGTCTTGTGTTTTCATTTTCAGTGGCTGTAAGTAATGTGCTTTTGGGCTTAACTCTGGCTTTGGGTTTGCTCTCGGGTTTGTGGTGGCAGGGAGCGCAACAGTGCTGGAATTATTATAAACTGCTGACAGGAATCATCTGCAGTTATTTGATCCTTCTGGTAGTTGCTTTGTTGTGGAGCCTTGATCTTGAATGGGGCATGCATGTGATTTCTCGGCACTGGTTCTGGTTGTTGCTGCCTGTCGTGGTTGCGATTACTGCTGAAACGAAATGGCGTGTGTTATTTTTGAGAGCCTTATCCGCAGGTTTGGCGCTTAATCTGGTGTATTGCACTTTGCAGATGTATGGCTATGTGGTGGTGACTACAGATGGCTCGAATGCAGCCGATGCTACTGGTCATATCGGGCATATCGGTTTTGGTTTTGTGTATGGTTTATGGGCGGCATGGTTATTGCATGTCGGGTTGAGTTGGTCGGGCTGGCAGCGCTACGCCGCTTGGGGCTTGGCTGCGTGGTCGTATGTGATGGTTTTTTCCGCCCAAGGACGCAGTGGCTACCTTGTCGCGGTTATTTTAATGTTATGTGTGGCTTTGAAGTGGTTGTTTGATACGAAAAACTGGCGAGCGCTGTTACCGATGATAGCGGTTTTCTTGGTGTTATTGATCGTAGTTATAGCAGGCCCTGGGAAAGAGCGCGTGCAGGGCACATGGCTGGCATTTACACAAGATCATCAGGGGCAAAGCTTGGATGCTATGGATAGTTCGGATAATGCTATTTTAGCGACAGAAGCTCGTTTTCGCATGTGGAAAGCGAGCCTTGAAATATGGCATCAGTATCCGGCTCTGGGGGTGGGCACAGGCGGTGTCCCAGCGGCTTCTGCAGCCTTGCCCCAATCACTGCAAGTTGCACCGTACTCTGGTTTTGCTCACCCTCATAATCAGTATTTACTCAACTTGATTCGTTGGGGGCCAGCCGGACTATTGCTGTTACTGCTGTTGTGGGGAGTATGGCTGAGAGAGGGCATGAAAGTGGATTGGAGATATTCTCTGACGGCTCCTCTGTTTGCACTTTCGGGGCTGGCTCTCGCGGTGCATGGGCTCTCTGCGGCCAGCATGGAGGATCACTTTTCTATTATTCTGGCTGTGTTGCTGCTGGGTGTAGCCATTGCCGGAGGCACAGACGAGGGCTCGGAGGTTGCAGAGCCATGAATATTATTGTCTCACCTGCGTCGGCGCTTGAATGGTCGTGTGCTGTGGCGCGTTGCTTGAGCTTGGATGTGGGTGTGTCGGCCTGCTGGTGGTACTAAACATTCCGGTGTGTGACCGATCAGTTCCGCGCGGTTCATCTTGATCAGGGCTTCGCGCAGCATGGGCCAGTTGAGCGGGTCGTGGTAGCGTAGCAGGGCTTTGTGCAGGTCGCGTTGTTTTTTGCGTTTGGGGGTGAACACCGTCTCGCTGTTGCGTTTGATTTTGCGTAGCGGGTTTCGACCCGAATGATACATGGCGGATGCGGTGGCCATGGGTGAGGGTAAAAATGCTTGCACCTGATCGGGCTTGAAGTGATTGGCTTTTAACCACAGCGCCAGATTGAGCATGTCGTCATCGTTGGTGCCGGGATGGGCGGCGATAAAATACGGGATTAAATATTGTTTTTTGCCGGCTTTTTTCGAGGCCTGATCGAACATGGTTTTGAAACGATCAAAGCTATCGATGCCCGGTTTCATCATTTTGGATAAGGGGGCATCTTCGCTGTGTTCCGGTGCTATTTTTAAATAACCACCCACATGATGAGTGGCCAGCTCCTGAATGTATGCCGGTGATTCAACGGCCAGATCGTAACGTAATCCTGACGCGATAAGGATGCGTTTGATGCCGCGCAAGGCGCGCGCCCGGCGATAGAGTTGGATTAATGGTGTGTGATCGGTATTGAGGTTGCTGCAAATGCCGGGGAAAACACACGACGGCCTGCGGCAGGCCGCTTCAATGCTGGGTGACTTGCAGGCCAGGCGATACATATTGGCTGTCGGGCCACCGAGATCAGAGATATGGCCACTGAAGCCGGGTGTTTTGTCACGGATATTTTCAATTTCATTGATGATGGAGTCTTCCGAACGGCTTTGAATGATACGCCCTTCATGCTCGGTGATCGAGCAGAAGGTGCAGCCGCCAAAACAGCCGCGCATGATATTGACGGAATGTTTGATCATCTCATAAGCCGGGATGCGGGCATCCGCGTAAGAGCGGTGTGGCACGCGCGAATAGGGCAGATCAAAGATACTATCCATCTCGGCAGTGCTGAGCGGAATGGCCGGTGGATTCAGCCAGACATCGCGTTGCCCATGGCGCTGCACCAGCGCTCGTGCATTGCCCGGATTGGTTTCCAGGTGCAGCAAGCGCGAGGCATGGGCATAGAGCACAGGATCGGCTTTGACCGCTTCAAACGAGGGTAGGCGAATGACAGTGGTCGCCCGGTTGAGTTTGAGGTGGGCGATGGAGATGTGGGTTTCATGGTTTTCTTGCGGTGCGGCTTGTGTTTTTTCAGCGCAGCTACTGCCATCGTTGGGCTCGGCCATGGCATAGGGATCGATGTGTTCAATCAATGCGCCGGGTGTATCGATGTCGGTTGAATCGATTTCCGACCAGCCATTGGGTACAGCGTTGCGCATCAAAGCCGTGCCGCGAATATCGTGCATGTCTTTGATCGATTCTCCGGCAGCCAGTCGGTGTGATAGCTCAATGATTTGCCGTTCTGCATTGCCGAACAGCAGCATATCGGCTTTGGAGTCGGGCAACACCGATCGGCGCACGTTATCCGACCAATAATCATAATGCGCAATGCGGCGCAATGATGCCTCGATGCTGCCGATAATCACCGGCACACCCTTGAACGCTTCACGGCAGCGCTGGGCATAGACGGTGACTGCGCGATCCGGCCGTTTTCCAG
>CAZKHV010000167.1:0-3220 GCA_964552605.1 uncultured Zetaproteobacteria bacterium
AACCTCAATCCAATGTCACATTCTTGTCACACCGGCTTGCTGCGGGCGGCGAACTATAGCGTCGCCATTCTTGCTGTCAATATTTTTCTTTCACTCTCCAAAACTACCGGATGTTTAAGCTCAAATATTAACGGCCTTACACCCTCTCAATCCAGCTACTGTTTTGCAAAACTGTCTTGCGAGGGCGGCGAACATTATCGTCATGATTTCATCCGTCAACACTTTTATGACACTTTTGTGACATGGCTACACAATAGTCAATGATTCCAACCCATACGCGCGACTTCAACTACGCGTCACGATGCTCAGTTGCTCCAATATTTCCACTGTAATCATCTGATCACTGCCAAAACTATCCGCAATCACCTCTGTCGCCCCCGCCTGATAGAAACGAAACAAATGCATCTCTTTCCGTGTTCGCACAATAATGGGTATTTGATGATCAACAGCACGCACCCGTTCAATGATTTTCATCGATGTATTAAAATCAATCATACTGATCACTAACGCAGAGGCGCGCGACAGACCACAAGCACGCAACAATTCCAAATTGCTCGCATCACCATAAGAGACCGACTGCCCCAGATCTTTACCCTGCTGCATTCGCTCAAGCTCCAAGTCGATCGCCATGCAAGGTATTCGCTGATCGTTTAACACATGCATCACATGACGACCTACCCGCCCGTAACCACACACAATAATATGCTGATCCAAGCCAGAACACTGATTGATGGCCTGCTCTTTCAGCTGTTGCCGCTTCATCTTCACTGACTTCGACAACACCAAAGCGGCAATATCACCATTAAAGCGAATCATAAACGGAGCCAATGCCATACTAAACAGCATTGCAGCCACGATCACCTGGCCTTCTTCCGGATTCAATACATGACCATGCATGGCCAGAATCAGAATCGCAAAACCAAACTCACCTCCATGAGCCAGGATCAACCCCGTGCGTATCGATTCCTCGGCATTCCAGCCACCCAAACGACAAAAGCCAGTGACCAATACTAATTTAACCACAATCAGTGCCACCAACACCAATACAACCGACAACCATAAGTCCGGCAATAGCGCGACATTCAACATCATACCAATGGTAATAAAGAACAGCCCTAGCAACACATCCCGAAACGGCCTGATTTCAGAGCCGACCTGATGCTTGAATTCTGTTTCGCTCAACATCACACCGGCAAGGAATGCACCCAATGCAAAGGTCAAACCAATCTGATGTGTCACCCAAGCTGAACAGAGCACCACCAACAACACAGTCAACGTAAATAATTCAGCCGAACAAAAACCAGCCACCACCCGAAACAACGGCCTGAGCACCCAACGTCCGAATGCAAAAATAAGCAGCAACGCTGCAACACCTTCAGCCAGCGCAAGCACAATAGTAAGACTCGAAGCCAGCTTCATCTCGCCACTGAACATCGCCACAAGAATTAAAAAAGGCACAACCATGATGTCCTGAAACAGCAACACACCAATGCTATTCCGGCCATGGCGCGTGTGCAGCTCCACCTGATCTGCCAACTGCTTTGTCACCAATGCCGTAGACGACATCGCCACCACACCACCAAGCACCAGCGCACTTTCAAACGACAAGCCCATGGCAAACGCCACGCCGCTTGTTAATGCAGCAGTCAACAACACCTGCGCACCACCAAGCCCCAGCACCGCCACCTTCATGCGCATCAATAAGGGCACCGAAAATTCCAAGCCTATCGTGAACAACAAAAATACCAGCCCAAATTCGGCAAACGTAGTAATATGTTCCACATCCGAGACCAGTGCAAAACCATATGGACCCACCAAGACCCCGACTGCCAAATATCCCAGCAACAGAGGCAGGCCAACACGCAACACCAGCACGATCACAGCAACCGTTGCCAACAACATCACCACTGCATCGTTGAGATAACTGTACTCCATACCACCTCCGCTATTGGACTATAGCACAATGGCTTCGACACACACGAGCCATCATACACGCCCCATCAAATTGACGTGCCGAATTGACGTGATGATTGACCTTCATCACCAGTATCTCTAAACATCAACAGATGACAGAACAAAACTACATATCTCATGCTTGAAATCACACTGATTGCAATGCTCTGTATCGCAGTGACCTCAATTGCATGGTTTACGCTCAAAACGGGTATTTCGCCTATGCCCAGCTCAGCTAAAGCCTGCCGAACCATCGTAAAGCTTAGTGAACAGGCCGAGTTTGGTGATATTGTTGATCTCGGTTCCGGCTGGGGAACACTGCTCTTTGTTTTAGCTCGAAAATATCCAGAGCGCCAGATCATCGGTTATGAATTATCATACTTGCCCTATCTCTACTCTCGAATCTATAAAACACTCTTCCGCCTACAGCATATTACAATCTATCGGCAAAACTTTTTAACTGCCGATTTATCTTCGCCTGCTCTAATCGTCTGTTATTTATTTCCGAAAGCGATGAACAGACTACAACAAAGACTCGCAAACCAGCAATTCTCCAACACCCTCTTAATTAGTAGCACCTTTGCTTTGCCAAACACCGAGCCCGAGCAAAGCATCCAACTTGGTGATCTCTACCGTACGCCAATCTATGTCTATCGCTTATCGAGTCCGCAAGCAGCATCGGCCAACAAAAGATAGATATTAAATCTTGATCGGCAAACGATGCGCACCAAACGCGATGTTAAATGAATCAAAACAACCGGCAAGCGCATGCCCACAAGCCATGCAGCGGCCATCGTCCGACAGCCGGCATTGCAATATATCAAACCAATCACGCACAATCACTTCACTCTGACAAGCAGAACACAGCGTCGTAGCACCAGTGCTGTCATGCACATTGCCGGTATAAACATAATGCAAACCTGCCTGCAGACCGATATTGCGCGCCCTAGTCAATATCGATGCAGCTGTGGCTGGAATATCCCGCACTTCCAATCCGGATGAAAGGCCGTGAAATGCGGCGGCACATCCAAGCCCAAATGTCTGGCAGTCCAATCGCACATGGCAATCAGCTCCACATCGCTGTCATTTTTGCCCGGAATCAACAGGGTAGTGATTTCAAACCACACATCGGTTTCATGTTTCAGATAAACCAGTGTATCAAGCACCGACTGCAATGCACTCAACAGCGACACTTCCACCTGCAAATCACCGCCGGTTCAAAAAAGGCGAGCGATGCATAACCCACCACACGATCCTTATCTCCTGC